>DAOKZN010000006.1:0-9647 GCA_035325625.1 Mesorhizobium sp.
CGCCGGCCGTAGTGCCGGCGGCCCGGCCGCCGGTGACGGAGACGGGCCGTCCGCAAGCATTCCTGCCGGCAAGGCGATTTGCGCGCGCCTTTTCGGGGCGGAGTTTCCGGCAGCGTGCGGCTTCGGCCGCGGCGACGGAGCTGGACCGCGGCGCGGCATTCCTGCTGGCGCCGGTGTTTCTCGGCGCCGGGGTGGCCTGGTACTTCGCGCTCGGCAGGGAGCCCGGCTTCCTCCAGCCGGTGGCGACGGTGCTGGCGCTGGCAGGGCTGTGCCTCGCGGCGCGCTCCCGCCCGCGCCTGCGCCTGCTGCTGATGGCCGCGCTGATGTGCGCGCTGGGCGTGCTTGCCGCCCGGTTCGAGACATGGCGGGCCGGAACGGCGATGCTGGGCGCCGAGATATCCACCCGCGTGACCGGCCGTGTCGTTTCCGTCGAGCGGATGGCCGGCGGGCGTGTGCGCCTGACCCTAGACGTGCTGGAAACCGCGCGGCCGAAGTTGCGCTATCAACCCGAGCGCGTGCGGTTGTCGGCGCGCAAGGTGCCGGCCGGCCTCGAGGCGGGTGCGACGGTGAGCGGATTCGCCCGGCTCATGCCGCCGACCGGGCCGGTGCGGCCGGGCGGCTATGATTTCTCCTTCCAGAGCTATTTCGAGGGGATCGGCGCCAGCGGTTTCTTTCTCACCGATCCCAAGCGGCTTCCGGCTGCGGACGCGCCGTTGAAGGCCCGCCTTGCCGCCGCCGTGGAGAACGCGCGCGAGGCGATCGCCGGGCGCATCCGCCGCAGCATCGGCGGTGCCGAGGGCGAGATAGCTGCAGCGCTGATCGTGGGCGTGCGCGCCGGGATACCGGAAGAGATCAACGAAGCGATGCGGCGCACCGGCATCTACCACATCATCTCGATTTCCGGCCTGCACATGGCGCTGGTGGCGGGCACGATCATGGCCATGCTGCGCGGCGGCCTGGCGCTGCTGCCGGATTTTTCCTCCCGCCGTCCGGTCAAGAAATATGCCGCCTTCGCCGCGCTTTGCGTGACGGGTGCCTATCTGCTCATCTCGGGAATGGTGGTGGCTGCCGAGCGCAGCTTCATCATGCTGGCCGTGATGCTGCTCGCGGTGCTGTTCGACCGTTCGGCGCTGACCATGCGCAACTTGGCCATCTCCGCCGTCCTCGTCATCCTGGTTTCTCCGCACGAGGTGGTGGGGCCGAGCTTCCAGATGTCGTTTGCTGCGACCGCCGCGCTCGTCGGCGCCTTCGCCGCCTGGTCGGACCGCCGCGCGTCGCGGCCCGACGCCGGGGTGCCGCCGCAAACGTCGCTGGCCGGCACCGTCGTCCGCAAGGCCGTCGCCGCTACCGGCGCCCTGGCCGTCATCTCGCTGGTGGCGGGATTTGCGACCACCTTCTATGCGGTGTGGCATTTTCAGCGCGTGGCGCCGCTCAGCCTGTTCGCGAACCTCGCCGTGATGCCGATCGTCTCGATCCTGGTCATGCCCTTTGCGGTTCTGAGCGCGCTGGCCATGCCCTTCGGTGCCGAATGGCCGTTCCTCTATGTGATGGGCAGGGGGCTGGCCGCGATGATCGCCATTTCGGACTGGATCTCGGCGCGCTCGCCCATCGACGCCGTGGGGCTTGTGTCGCCGCATTCGGTATTGCTCGTCACCATCGCCCTGGTCATCGCCACCATGGCCACGACCTGGCTCCGGCTGGCCGCATTGCCCTTCGCCGTTGCCGCCCTGCTGGCCATTCCCGCCGGGAGGCTTCCGGACGTGCTGGTCTCGGAGGACGCGCGGCTGCTTGCGCTGCAGATCGGCGGCGGCGAACTCGCGATCAACCGCCCGCGCCCCAACGCTTTCACCGTGGACAACTGGCGGCGCGCGCTGAACGCCGAGACGCTGGCCGGGCCGGAACGGCCCAAGGGGGCGGACCGGAGGCTCGTGGAGAAAAACGCCGATGCCCTGCCGCCTGGAACGCCGTTCCAGTGCGTGGCCGGCCTGTGCGTTGCACGCCATGTCTCGGGCGCGCTGGTGGCGCATGCCTCAGACGCGTCCGCCGCGCGCCCGGCCTGCGCCTTCTCGGCGCTGATCGTCATAGACGACGCCACCGCTTCCGACCCCTGCCGCGACCCGCTGGTGGCGGTGCTGACGAAGCGCGATCTCGCCCGCTCGGGCAGCGCCGCCGTCTTCTTCGATCCGGATTCGGCCGCTGCGCCCGCCGAAATCCGCTTCGCGGTGGAGGAAGACTATCGGCCTTGGCACGTCCAGCGGCGGTTTTCGCGCGAGGCGAGGGGCCTGCCGCCCTTCACGCGATAGGCATAGCAAGCCGACAAAAACATGGGCAGCGCGGGAACATGGGCAGCGTGGGAAAGCGGAACACAGCCATGATAGCTGCGAAGCCTGCCACCCCTGACCCGGACACAGCCAGCTCCTTCCACCGCAGTGGTCGAAGGCAAGCCGGCTGGCGCGCCGAAGCGGTTCAATACCGCCGGATGAGCCCGACCAGCTTGCCCTGGACCTTCACCCGGTCGGGGCCGAAGATGCGGGTCTCATAGGCGGGGTTGGCCGCCTCCAGCGCGATCGACGCGCCCTTGCGCCGGAAACGCTTGAGCGTCGCTTCCTCCTCGTCCACCAGCGCCACCACGATCTCGCCGGGATTGGCGGTGTTGGCGTTGCGGATGATGACTGTGTCGCCGTCGAAGATGCCGGCCTCGATCATGGAATCGCCCTTGACCTCCAGCGCATAGTGCTCGCCGCCCGCGATCATGTCCGGCGGCACCGAGATGGAATGCGTCTTGTGCTGGATGGCGTCGATTGGAACGCCGGCGGCGATCCGGCCCATCACCGGGATGGAGATGGCGGACGTGGCATCGTCGTCATTGCCTGCCACAGGCGCCCGCGAAGCCTCCCTCGGCGACCGGCCGAGGCTGCCCTGGATGACGCTGGGCGAGAATTTCCGCGCTGCGTTGAGCCCGGGAGCGATGGAATCGGGCAGGCGCAGCACCTCGAGGGCGCGGGCGCGGTTGGGCAGGCGGCGGATGAAGCCGCGCTCCTCCAGCGCCGTGATCAGCCTGTGGATGCCCGATTTCGACGCAAGGTCGAGCGCTTCCTTCATCTCGTCGAAGGAAGGCGGGATGCCGCTTTCCTTCAGTCTTTCGTGAATGAACAGGAGAAGCTCGTGTTGCTTGCGCGTCAGCATGGTGGCCCCCGAGGGATCGGAATCGGAAAAACAAACCCGGAACAAACACTATCTGTTCCATTTGTGTTCCGCAACCGCTTAAAGTTCGGTGAATGTTAAGGTTACCGGCAATGCGCCTCAGCCGGCGTTCTCGATCATGTGGATATTGACGGGGGTGATCGGCGCCAGCGGTTCTGCCGTGCCGCGGCCGAGCAGCCGGGCCATGGTCAGGACCGCGGTGTGGACGGCGAAGGCCGGGTTCTGGTCGATGATGGCGTCGATCGCGCCCTCGCGCAGCAGGCGCTGGCGGTCCTGCGTCAGTTCGTGGGTGATGAACACCACCTTGCGGGCGCTGCCGGCCGCCTTCAGCGCCGCCACCACCTCGCGCGAGCCGACCGAGGCATTGTAGATGCCGCGCAGGCCGGGCATTTCGGCGAGCGCCCGGCGCACCAGCCAGGCGACCTTGGCCGCGTCCTCCTCGCATTCCAGCACGGCGCCGAGCGTGAGCCGCGGATAGCGCTCGGCAAGCACCGCGCCGAAGCCGGCCTCGCGGCGGCGCTGGCCGGTCATGCTGCGCACGCCGGCGATCAGCACCACCTCGCCGCCGCTCTCCGGCAGGAAGCGGCCCATCAGGTCGCCGGCCAGCCGCCCGGCCATCACGTCGTCGGGGCCGACATAGACGTGGCGGGCGCTCTCCGGCAGGTCGGTCGCGAAAGTGATGACAGGCACGCGCCCGGCGGCGGCATTCACCGCATCCACGATCGGGCCGGCGTCCGGACAGGTGAGGATCAGCCCGTCATGGCTGCGGGCCAGCGCCGCGATGCGGGCGGCCATGCCGACGACGTCGGTGGGGGCGGCGTGGAAGATGCGGAACTGCATGTTGAGATCGGCATGCGTGCGGCCGGCGGCGGAAAAGGCGGCCTGCACCGCCGCGTGGAACGGGTTCTGCGGTGCCTGCAGCAGCACCGCGATCTTCAGCGTGCGCGCCGCCTTGAACTGGAGGGCCCGGTCGAGCCCCAGCCGCCGCGCCGCCTCGATGACGGCGGCCTCCTTGTCCGGCCGCACGCCGCCGCGCGTGTTCAACACCCGGTCGACCGTGGCGGGCGACACACCTGCCGCTTTCGCCACGTCGCGGGCCGTGACCTTGCGCCCCATCGCGGCTCCCTTCGCTTGATGAAATTTACTCAAGACTTCGATACCGCGTCCGCGCCTCCGCATCTAGGGTCGTTGTCGAGCCGCTCCCGCCGAACACCCGGGGCGAGGGGGCAGGGAGGATTGCCATGGATCCGGTTTCGGTCGGCGCGCTGCCTGCGGGCGTGTGCCTCGCGGTGAGCCCGCTTTCCTGGGCCAACGACGTGCTGCCCGAACTGGGCGCCGACATCACGCTGGAGACCTGCCTGACCGACGCGGCCGAGACGGGCTACGAAGGCGTGGAACTCGGCCGCAAGTTCCCGCGCGTGGCGGCGACGCTCGGCCCGCTTCTGGCGGCGCGCGGGCTGGCGCTCGCCTCCGGCTGGCATTCGGGACAGCTTGCCGAACGCGGCGTCGGGGAAGAGGTGGCGGCGGTGGCCGCCCATGCCGATCTGCTTCGGGCGCTCGGCAGCACGGTGATGGTCTATGGCGAGGTGGCCATGATGGCGCCCGGCGCGCCGCTCGACGTCCCGATGTCGGCCCGCCGCGTCATGCCCGCCGGCGATGTCGCCGCCTATGCCGCACGGCTGACGGAATTTGCCCGCCGCCTGCGCGAGGGCTGGGAGCTCGGCCTCGCCTACCACCACCACCTGATGATGGTGGCCGAGACGTTCGAAGAGGTTTCCGCGATCTTCGACAGCGCCGGGCCGGAAGTGGGACTTCTGCTCGACACCGGCCACGCGGCGGCGGCCGGCTTCGATTACGCCCGCCTCATCGACCGCTTCGGCGACCGCATCGTCCATATCCACCTCAAGGACATGCGCGCGCCGGTGATGGCAGAGGTCCGCGCCCGGGACCGCAGTTTCAACGACGGCGTGCGCGGCGGCATGTTCACCGTGCCGGGCGACGGCGCCATCGACTTCGCGCCGCTCGCCCGCTTCGTGCGCGCCAGCGGCTATCGCGGCTGGCTGGTGGTGGAGGCCGAGCAGGACCCGGCGATCGCGCCGCCGCGCCCTGCGGTGGCCCGTGCCCGCGCCCACATTCTCGACACCTTCGCCGCCGCCGGCACGGCCTGAGGAGCAATTTCCATGACCGCAAGGACGCTCAATATCGGCCTGATCGGATCGGGCTTCATGGGCCAGGCCCATGCCGACGCCTTCCGCCGCGCCGCCATGCTCTATCGCGACCTGCCGGCCGTGCCGCGCCTTGCCGTGCTGGCCGACGCCACGCCGGAACTTGCGGCTTCCGCCGCCCAGCGCTTCGGCTTCGAGAGGTCCACGGGCGACTGGCGCGCGCTGGTCGAGGATCCGGAGATCGACGTGGTCGACATCACCTCGCCCAATGCGCTGCACCACGAGATGGCGCTGGCGGCGATCGCGGCCGGCAAGCATGTCTATTGCGAGAAGCCGCTGGCGGTGACGCTGGCCGAAGCGGAAGAAATGGCGGCGGCGGCGAAGGCCCGGGGCGTCAAGACCATGGTCGCCTTCAACAACGTCAAGACGCCGGCGGCGATGCTGGCCAGACAGATCATCGACCGCGGCGAGATCGGCACGCCGATGCGCTTCCGCGGCTGGTTCGACCAGGGCTTCTTCAACGATCCCGAGCTGCCGTTTTCGTGGCGCTGCACGCGCAGGCTGGCGGGCTCCGGCGCCCTCGGCGACCTCGGCTCGCACGTCATCTCGGTGGCGCAATATCTGATGGGCGACATCGACGGCACCATCGCCCAGGCGCAGACCTTCTTTCCCACCCGCCCGCTGCCGCAGGGCGGTTCCGGCTATCGCGCCACGGCCGGGGCGGACGCGCCGCGCGCGCCGGTGGAGAACGAGGACCAGATCCAGGCGCTGGTCCGCTTCAGGAGCGGCGCGGCCGGCACGATCGAGGCGTCGCGCGTCGCCGCCGGCAAGGTGTTCGGCATCTACTGGGAGGTTTCCGGCACCGAGGGCACGATCATCATGGACGGCGAGCGCTTCAACGAATTGAAGATCAGCCGCTTCAACGACCCCAAGCCCGACCGCGGCTTCAAGACCATCTATGCCGGCAGCCAGGTTCCCCAGTTCTCGGCCTTCTTCGGCTTCGACTTCGCCGGCGGCGGGCTCGGCTATTTCGACGTGAAGGTGATCGAGGTGCGCGACCTGATCGAGGGCATCGTCAACGATGCCGACTGCTTCCCGAACTTCGCGTTCGGCCTCGCCAACGAGCGCGTCATCGACGCCATGGAGCGGTCGCTGGCGAGCGGCAGATGGGAAAAGGCAGGCTGAGCGCATGTTGGAAATGGGGAGGAAAGACGCATGAGGCTGGGCATCGGCATCATCGGCACCGGCGCGATCGGCAGGGACCACGCCCGGCGCATCAACACCGTCCTGACCGGCGCGGGCGTGGTCGCCGTCAGCGACGTCTCCGCCGCCAACGCGCAGGCCGCGCAGGCCGAGGTGGCGCCTCGGGCGCGGATCTTCGCCACCGGGCAGGAGCTGATCGCCGCGCCGGAGGTGGACGCGGTCGTCGTCACCTCATGGGGGCCGACGCATGAGGAATTCGTGCTGGCCGCCATCGCGGCGGGCAAGCCGTGCTTCTGCGAGAAGCCGCTGGCCACCGAGGCGGCGGGCGCGAAGCGGGTCGTCGAGGCCGAAGCCGCCTTCGGGCGCCGGCTGGTGCAGGTCGGCTTCATGCGCCGCTACGACAGGGGCTATGTCGCGCTGAAGGAGGCGCTGACCACGCAGATCGGCGCGCCGCTGATGGTCCACGCGGCGCATCGCAATCCCTCCGTGCCCGAAAGCTACGGAACGCCGATGGCGATCCACGACACCGTCATCCACGAGATCGACGTGCTGCGCTGGCTGCTCGACGACGACTACGTCTCGGCCCAGGTCGTCTTCCCGCGCCGGACCCGCCATTCCCACGCCGGGCTGGCCGATCCGCAGATCGTCCTGCTGGAGACCGCCTCCGGCGTGCGCATCGACGTGGAGGTCTTCGTCAACTGCCGCTACGGCTACGACATCCAGTGCGAGGTGGTCGGCGAGGAAGGGGTCGCGCGGCTGCCCGAGCCGATGGCGGTTCCGCTGCGCAAGGATGCGGCGCTGTCGCGGGCGCTGCTCACCGACTGGAAGAAGCGCTTCATCGACAGCTACGACGCGGAATTGCAGGATTTCATCGCGGTCGCCACGGCGGGCACCGCAGCCGGCCCCGCTGCCGGCCCTAGCGCCTGGGACGGCTATGTCGCCGCCGTCACCGCCGATGCCTGCGTGGAGGCCCAGAACGCGCCGGGCCGGATCGTACCCATCTCGCTGCCCGCGCGGCCGGCGCTCTATGCCTGAGGAGGGTTCCATGCGTTTCGGCATCAACCACATCGCGGCTCCCGGCCTGCCGCTCGACCGGTTCTTCGCAATGGGCCGCTCGCTGGGCGTCACGGAGGTCGAGATCCGCAACGACCTGCCGGGCGCGCCCATCGCCGACGGCACCTCTCCGCAGGCGGTCAGGCAGGCTGCCGCGCTGGCGGGCGTGGCCATACTGACCATCAATGCGCTCTACCCCTTCAACGTCTGGTCGCCGGAACTGGAGCGGAAGGCGCTCGGCCTCGCCGACTACGCCCGCGCCTGCGGCGCCGGCGCGCTGGTGATGTGCCCGCTCAACGAGGGCAGGCCGGTCGCCTTCGCCGATACGGTGGCGGCGCTGGAGCGCATCGCGCCCATCCTTGAAGAGCGGGGGCTGACGGGGCTGGTGGAGCCGCTGGGCTTTCCCGTCTCCTCGCTGCGCACCAAGGCCGAGGCGATCCGGGCGATCGGAGAGGCCGGCGGTTCACAGACATTCAGGCTGGTGCACGACACGTTCCACCATCATCTGGCGGGCGAGACGGAGTTCTATCCGCAGCACACCGCGCTCGTGCATATTTCGGGCGTCGCCGATCCCGGCGTCGCGGTCGAGGACATGCTCGACGGCCACCGCGTGCTGGTCGGTGCCGACGACCGGCTGGACAATCTCGGCCAGATCAGGCGGCTGCTGGCCGCTGGCTTTGCCGGTCCCTTCAGCTTCGAGCCGTTTTCGCCCACGATCCAGCGATTGGGCGACCCCGAAGCCGCCCTGCGCGAAAGCATGGCCTACATTCGCAATCACGTCTGACTGCAGGACACAGGAGACGCCGCCATGACGGACGCGCAACCGGATTTCTCGCTTCGCCAGGGGCTCCGGGTGCCGCCGCTCGGGCGAAGGCTGCGGCTCGGCGTGGTCGGCGGCGGCCGCGGCTCGGTTGTCGGCACGTGGCATCGCAACGGCGCGCGCCTGTCCGGCCAATGGGACGTCGTCGCAGGCGCGCTCTCCACCGATCCGGAGCGTGCGAGGCTGTCGGCGGCAGACTGGTGCATCGCGCCCGGGCGCGCCTATGCGGACTTCCGCGAAATGGCCGCAGCCGAGGCGGCGCGCGCCGACGGCATCGAGGCGGTGACGGTGTGCACGCCCAACCACAGTCACCACCGCATCGCCGCCCATTTCCTCGAGGCGGGGTTCGACGTCATCCTCGACAAGCCGATGACGATTGCGGTGGAGGACGCACAATCCCTCGTCGCCCTTGCCCGGCAGGCCGGGCGCGTGCTCGCGGTCACCTATCCTTACGCCCATCATGCGATGATCCGCCAGGCGCAGGGCCTCGTGCGCGGCGGTGCCATCGGCACGGTGCGGCAGGTGCTGGTCGAATATGTGCAGGACTGGGCCACCGAGCCCGACCCGCAGGACAACCGCTCGGTCGCCTGGCGCCGCGACCCCGCGCTGGTCGGGCGCACCTCGGCGACCGGCGACATCGGCACCCACGCCTACCACCTGATGAAGACGGTGACGGATCTCGACGCCGAAGCGGTGCGGGCGGATTTTCATCTGTGCGGCGGCGCGCGCGCCATGGAGGACACCGCCTTCCTCAAGCTCCGGCTGTCGAACGGCGCGCCCGGCCATATCTGGGTCACGCAGGCGGCCCCCGGCAATTATTGCGGACTGCGCATCCGCGTGTTCGGCGACAGGGGCGGCATCGAATGGAACCAGGAAGTTCCCGAGCGTCTGCACTTCAACCCGTTCGGCGCGCCCGAGCAGGTCTTCGTGCGCGGGCAGGGCAGCGGCATGCTGCCGCAGGCCGAGCGGCTCACGCACCTGCCGCGCGGCCATGGCGAAGCGCTGACGGACGCCTGGGCGAACCTTTACGGCGAGATCGGCGTGGCAATCGCGGCGCGGCGCGCCGGCGTGAGGCTGGCCGAGGGGCTGGTGCAATATCCCGACGCCGAGGCCGGGCTGGACGGCGTTCGCTTCATGAATGCCTGCGCCGACTCCGCCGAGGCCGGGTCCTGCTGGGTCGAAATCTGAGAGAGGCGTTCAGG
>DAOKZN010000006.1:9747-26282 GCA_035325625.1 Mesorhizobium sp.
GAAGGACCGAACGGCATTCCCGCCTGCCTCATATCTGAAAAGCCGCCATGGGATCGCTGGAATTGAGCTTGACGTTCACGGCAAAAATGGAATAAATATTTCAACAAAGGTACATGTTGGTTTTTACGTTCCGCAGTGCGCTCCGGGAACCCGGTGGCGGCACGCGGACGCGGGAAGGGAGAAATTCCTCGGGCCTACGGGGGATTCCGGGAAAGAGCGGTGCTGCCGGACACCGATTGTGGAGGAGACGTGAGATGAAGAAACTGCTTTTGGGCGCAGCCCTGTCGGCGCTGATGACCGGTTCCGCCTTCGCGGCCAATATCGGCGTGTCGATGGCGCTGTTCGACGACAATTTCCTCACCGTGCTGCGCAACGGCATGATCGACTATGCCAAGACGCTGGACGGCGTGACCCTGCAGGTGGAGGACGCGCAGAACGACGTCGCCAAGCAGCAGAGCCAGGTGCAGAATTTCATCGCCAGCGGCGTCGACGCCATCATCGTCAACCCGGTCGATACGGACGCCACCGTGGCCCTTTCGAAGATCGCCGGAGATGCGGGCATTCCGCTGGTCTACGTCAACCGCGAGCCGGTGAACGTGAACGAGCTGCCGGCCAAGCAGGCCTTCGTCGCCTCCGACGAGCGCGAGTCGGGAACGCTGGAGACGCAGGAAGTCTGCCGCCTGCTGAAGGAAGCGGGCAAGACGGAAGCCAACATCGTCGTCATGATGGGCGAACTGTCCAACCAGGCGGCGCGCCAGCGCACCCAGGACGTGCACGACGTGATCGCGACGCCGGAATGCTCGTTCATGAAGATCGTGGAAGAGCAGACCGCCAACTGGCAGCGCACCCAGGCGTCCGACCTGATGACCAACTGGCTGTCGGCCGGCGTGCAGTTCGATGCGGTCGTGTCCAACAACGACGAAATGGCCATCGGCGCCATCCAGGCCCTGAAGGCGGCGGGCAAGGACACCACCAAGGAGATCATCGGCGGTGTCGACGCCACGCAGGACGCGCTTGCCGCGATGAAGGCCGGCGACCTCAAGGTCACCGTCTTCCAGGATGCGGCCGGCCAGGGCAAGGGCGCGGTGGATACGGCCCTCCAGATCGCCAAGGGCGACAAGGTGGACACCAAGGTCTACATTCCGTTCAAGCTGGTGACGCCGGCCAACGTGGACGAGTACCTGTCCAAGAACTGATGCCTGTGAGGCATCGGCAGGGCGGCGCCGGCCGCCGCCCCTGCGCCGGCGCGGGCAGGCCGCGCCGGGCGCCCGTCGGGCCGGCCATGACATGACTGAACGCGAGGCAGCATCATGACGCAGGTGGCAAACGCGACCAGCAAGGTTTCCGAAGCGCAGTCCTCCCGGCATCATCGGCCGGCAGAGGTCAACGTGCTCATCGGCCTCGTCGTCATCGCCCTTATCTTCGAGGCGCTGGGCTGGCTGGTCCAGGGGCAGAGCTTCCTGGTCAATGCCGAGCGGCTGCGCATCATGATCCTGCAGGTCTCGGTGGTCGGCATCATCGCCATCGGCGTCACGCAGGTCATCATCACCGGGGGCATCGACCTGTCGTCGGGCTCAGTAGTCGGCGCAACCGCGATGATCGCCATGAGCTTCGCGCAGATCGGCACCTATCCGCGGGCCGTCTTCCCCGGGCTGACCGACCTGCCGGTGATCGTGCCGATCGCCGTCGGCCTCGGCTGCGGCCTGCTTGCCGGACTGATCAACGGCCTGCTCATCGCTTACACGAAGATCCCGCCCTTCATCGCCACGCTGGGCATGATGGTCACCGCCCGCGGTATCGCCAAATGGTACACGAAGGGCCAGCCGGTCTCGTTCCCGACCGAAAGCTATGCGGCCATCGGCGCCGGCATGACGCCGGTGCTCATCTTCATCGCCGTGGCGATCGTGTTCCAGCTCGTCCTGCGCTACACGGTCTATGGCCGCCGCACCTACGCCATCGGCTCCAACGAGCAGGCGGCGCGCGTTTCCGGCATCAATGTCGAGCGGCACCTCATCCTGGTCTATGTCATCGCCGGCCTGCTGGCCGGGCTGGCGGGCGTCGTGCTGTCGGCGCGCGGGCTCACCGCGCAGTCGGGCATGGGCGTCATGTACGAACTGGACGCCATCGCCATGGCCGTCATCGGCGGCACCTCGCTGGCCGGCGGGCGCGGCTCCGTCGTGGGCACCACGCTCGGCATGCTGATCTTCGGCGTCATCATCTCCGGCTTCACCTTCCTGCGCATCGACGCCTACTATCAGGAGATGCTGAAGGGCGGGATCATCGTCGGCGCGGTCGTGCTCGACGTCTATCGCCAACGCTATCGCGGCAGGAGCTGAGGCGATGCTGACCGGGCTCGGCACAGGCACCTTGCGGGAGGTAAAGTTATGAGCGAAGCGCAAGCGGACATAATCCTCAGGACGGTCGGGCTGGCCAAGCGCTATGGCGGCGTACATGCGCTGGAGGACGCCAATTTCGAGCTGCGGGCGGGCGAGCACATCGCCATCGTCGGCGACAACGGCGCGGGCAAATCCACCTTCGTGCGGCAGATCACCGGCGTGGAGCAGCCGAGCGCGGGCGAGATCTTCTTCGACGGCAGGAAGGTGGAATTCAAGAGCCCGATCGAGGCGCGCGACCACGGCATCGAGACCGTGTTCCAGAACCTGGCGCTGGCCGACGACCTCGACGTGCCCTCCAACTTGTTCCTCGGCCGCGAGGAGCGCTACTTCAACCTGGGGCCGTTCAGCATCCTGAACGAGCGCAAGATGCTGTCGCACGCGCAGGAGGCGCTGCGCACCACGGGCGTCAAGATCCCCGACCTGCGCAACAAGATCCGCAACATGTCCGGCGGCCAGCGGCAATGCGTGGCCATCAGCCGCGCGGCCAGCTTCGCCTCCAAGCTCATCATCATGGACGAGCCGACGGCGGCGCTCGGCGTGCAGGAGACCGCGCAGGTGGAGAACATCATCCGCACGCTGAAGCGCCGCGGCATCCCGCTCATCCTCATCAGCCACAATCTCAGGCAGGTGTTCGACCTCGTGGACCGCATCTGGGTGTTCCGCCGGGGCCGCATCGTCGGCGCCGTCGACCGCGACAAGACCGATGGAAACGAGATCGTCTCGCTGATCACGGGCGTGAAGGCAGGGGTGGACGAGCCCAACTTCGCCTGAGCCGCGCCGGACGCCGGCCCTCCGGCAGGCAGATGAGACCAGGAAATCCCCGAAATACCGGTAAAGAGCCGGAGAAAAGAGGTTTGTCATGACAGTTCGCTTTGGCCTGCTCGGCGCGGGCCGCATCGGCAAGGTGCACGCGCGGGCCGTCGCCTCCAACGCGCGGGC
The DNA here is from genome assembly GCA_035325625.1 of Mesorhizobium sp. Taxonomy (GTDB): domain Bacteria; phylum Pseudomonadota; class Alphaproteobacteria; order Rhizobiales; family Rhizobiaceae; genus Mesorhizobium. The sequence goes on from DAOKZN010000006.1 coordinate 13,083, forward strand.
GCGGCTTGCCGCCGTTGCCGACACGGTCGAGCAGGCGGCGAAGGACATCTCGGCCGCCTATGGCGCCGAGCTGCGCAGCATCGAGGCCATCGAGAAGGCTTCCGACATCGACGCCGTCGTCATCTGCACACCGACCGACACCCATGCCGACCTGATCGAGCGCTTCGCCCGCGCCGGCAAGGCCGTCTTCTGCGAGAAGCCGGTGGACCTGTCGGTCGAGCGGGTCGAGCAATGCCTCGAAGTGGTCGCCGGCACCGGAATGCCTCTGATGATCGGCTTCCAGCGCCGCTTCGACCCGCATTTCCGTGCGGCGCGCAAGGCGATCGACGACGGTGCCGTGGGCACGGTGGAGATGATCACGATCACCTCCCGCGATCCCGGACCGCCGCCGCTCGAATACATCGCGCGCTCCGGCGGCATCTTCCGCGACATGACCATCCACGACTTCGACATGGCGCGCTTCCTGCTGGGCGAGGAGCCCGTCAGCGTCAGCGCCCATGCCTCGGTGCTAGTCGACAGGAAGATCGGCGAGGCGGGCGATTTCGACAGCGCCAGCGTGATCCTGGAGACGGCGTCGGGCAAGCAGTGCCTGATCTCGAACTCGCGCCGCGCCACCTACGGCTACGACCAGCGCGTCGAGGTGCACGGCTCCGGGGGCATGGTCGCGGTGGAGAACCAGCGGCCGGTCTCCATCGAGTTGGCCGACAGCAGGGGCTATACGCGCCCGCCGCTGCACGACTTCTTCATGACCCGCTACATCGAGGCCTATGCCAACGAGATCGCCGCCTTCATCGAGGCGCTGGCGGCGAAGACCAGGCCGTCGCCGGGCGGCGAGGACGGGCTGGCGGCGCTGAAGCTGGCGGATGCCGCGCTGCGATCCGTCCGCACCGGCGCGGCCGTGCGCCTCGGCTGATATTCCAACAGGAAGACCGGATCATGAGTGGACTGACAGATCGCAACGCCCGAACGCGCGCCATCGTAACCGGCGGTGCGCAGGGCATCGGCTTTGCCGTGGCCGATGCGCTGGCCGACGAAGGCTGCAAGGCCATGGCCCTGGTTGGGCGCAGCGCGGAGAAGGGCGCACGCGCCGTGGCGGCGCTGAAGGGCAGGGGCGTGGATGCCGTCTTCATCAGCGCCGACGTGGCGAAGGTCGCCGATTGCAGGCGCGCCGTGGAGACGGCGCTGGCCTATCTGGGCACGGTCAACGCGCTGGTGAACGCGGCGGCGACCTCGGCGCGCGGCTCGCTGACCGACACCGGCGAGGAGCTTTTCGACCAGATATTCGCCACCAATGTGCGCGGCCCGTTCTTCCTCATGCAGGGCTTCGTGCGGCATCTTCTGGAGCGGGAGGCGCCGGGCGCGATCGTCAACGTCCTGTCGATGTCGGCCCATGCCGGCCAGTCCTTCCTGGCGCCCTATTCGGCCAGCAAGGGCGCGCTGATGACGCTGACCAAGAATGTCGCCAACGCCTACCGGCGCAACCGCATCCGCTGCAACGCCGTGCTGCCCGGCTGGATGGACACCGAAGGAGAGGCGGTCGTGCAGGCGACGTTCCACGGCGCGGGGGCCGACTGGCTGGAGAAGGCGGAAGCCGCGCAGCCGATGGGCCAGCTTGCCAAGCCGGCGCAGCTTGCCCGGCTGGTCACCTACATGCTGAGCCCGCAATCGGGCATCATGACCGGCTCGCTGGTCGACTACGACCAGAACATCGCCGGCGCCATCGGCGATTGATCGGCGCCTGGGGGCGGCAACGGGCGAGGGCTACCTGACCTCGACCCACCTGCCTTCCCGGAACGAGCGCGCCATGGCATGCACGGTACGCTCGATCTCCAGCCCTTCGCCGAAGCCGATCAGGCGCGCCGGCCGGCCGGCGAGGCGGCCCAGCAGCTCGCGGCATTCGATGATCTTGAGGTCGTTGAAGCCCAGCCCGTGCCCCGGCGCCGGCACGAAGGCGCCGTAGGGCTGGTGCTGCGGGCCGATGAGGATTGTGCGGTAGCCCTGTTCGGTCGGCCTGTCGGAGGTGACGTAGAGGCGCAGCTCGTTGAACCGCTCCTGGTCGAACAGGATCGACCCGCGCGAGCCGAATATCTGGACGGCGATGCGGCCCTTGCGCCCCCAGGCCGAGCGGTTGACCTGCAGGGTGGCCGAAACGCCGCTTTCGAGCCGCATCAGAATGCTGGCGATGTCGTAGGTCTCCACCGCTCGCCGTCCGCCATCGACGGTGCGGCGGTCCGCATAGGGCCTGGCCATGTCGCACATGACGCGCGCCACCCGGCCGAACAGCACCGAGACCAGCGACAGCGGATGCACGGCGAAATCGTCGAGCGCGCCGTAGCCGGACGTGGCCTCGTGCTTCCAGAAGAACGGCGCGTCGGGGTCGGCCATGAAATCCTCGTCCATCTCGATGCGCAGATGGTTCACATCGCCGATGGCTCCTTCCTCCAGCAGCGCGCCGATGTGGCGGATGGCGGGGCTCTGGATATAGTTGTAGCCGAGCACGGCGACCCGGCCCGACGCTTCGGCCGCCCGCGCCATGGCCTCGGCGTCTGCGAAGAGGGGCGCCATCGGCTTCTCGCACCACAGGTGCTTGCCGGCCTGAAGTGCCGCGATCGCCATTTCCGGGTGGAACTGGTTGGGCGTGGTGAGCGAGACGACGTCGACTTCCGGGTCGTCGATCACCGCGCGCCAGTCGCCCGATGCCCGGGCGAAGCCGAACTCCTCGGCGCGGCGGCGCGCAAGGTGCGCGTCGACCTCGCCGAGATGCACCAGCCTCGGCCGGCCCGCTTCCGGAAAGACCGCGCCGACCGCGCTCCACGCGATTGCATGGCACTTGCCCATGAAGCCCGTGCCGATGAGGCCGACCCCGACCATTCGCTTCTCCCGTTTCGCAGTCTGGATATGGATTGATTAGTCCATTTTCATAAAGAATGGAATGTATAGCTCATTTTTTATGGCATTCTTGCGCAAGCCCACTATGATCGGGCACAGAGGGCGTGGATCCACCATTGACCGGAACGAACATGGAAGAACGGGTGCCCCGCGATTTCGACACGCTGCGCGCGACCATACTGGAACGGCGCGGGGTCCTGCCCAAGCGTATCGCCCAGATCGCCGCCTACGCGCTGGACAATCCCGACGACATCGCCTTCGGCACGGCGGCGAGCATCGCCGCAACCGCGGGCGTGCAGCCGTCCACCCTGGTCCGCTTCGCCCAGCAGTTGGGCTTCGACGGCTTCACCAGCCTGCAATCGGTGTTCCGCGAGCGCCTGCGCGAGCGCAACTCCACCTATGACGAGAGGCTTGCGGCGCTGCGGGCCAAGGCCGAGGGCGACGGCGGGCATCGCGCCATATTCGAGGGTTTCGTCACCGCGGCGGTCACGTCGCTGGAGGATGTCTCGCGCGCGCTGGACGAGGAACGCCTCGAAAAGGCGATCGCATTGCTGGCCCGGGCCGAGACGATCCACATCCTGGCCCGGCGCCGCTCCTATCCGGTGGCGTCCTACATCGCCTATGCGCTCGGCAAGCTGCGCATCAGGAGCCAGCTTGTCGAATCCGCAGCCGGGCTCACCGCCGAGATGATCGGCTTCGCCTCGGGCAGGGACGCGGCCATCGTCATCAGCTTCTCCCCCTATGCGCCGACCACGGTGGAGGAGACGCGCGCCCTGTCGGAACAGGGCGTTCCCATCGTGGCGATCACCGACAGCGCGTTCTCGCCGCTCGCCCAGTTCGCCAGGATATGGTTCGAGGTGGCCGAGGCCGACTTCGCCGGCTTCCGCTCGCTTTCGGCCACGATGGCGCTGGCCATGGCGCTCAGCGTCGGCGTGGCGGAAAAGCGCCGCAGCGGCAAGCAGCCCTGAAGGCCGCAGCGCACCGTTCCGTGGAATGAATATCCATTCTATATTGACTATGGTTTGGAATTAATATTTCATATTCACGGGCATGCCTTCGGGCCGCCCGACATCCAATCAACAGGGTTGCCGGGAGTTGCGCATGAGCGAAGCCGTGGGAACGACAGCCGCGCCGCTTGACGTCATCGCCATCGGCCGTGCTTCCGTCGACCTGTACGGGCAGCAGATCGGCTCCCGCCTGGAGGACGTCGCTTCCTTCGCCAAGTCGGTCGGCGGCTGCCCGGCCAACATCGCCGTCGGCACGGCGCGGCTCGGCCTGCGCTCGGCGCTGCTCTCCCGCGTCGGCGACGAGCAGATGGGCCGTTTCATCCGCGAGCAGCTCGTGCGCGAGGGCGTGTCGGTCGAAGGCCTCGGGACAGATCCCGACCGCCTCACCGCGCTGGTGCTCCTGTCGGTTGAGGACGAGGGCCTGTCGCCGATGATCTTCTATCGCACCGACTGCGCCGACATGGCGCTGTCGGAGGAGGACGTGGACGAGGCCTTCGTGGCTTCTGCGCGCGCCGTGGTCGTCACCGGCACGCATTTTTCCCGGCCGGGTCCCGCCGCCGCACAGCGCAAGGCGATACGCATCGCGAAGGCCAATGGCGGGCGGGTCGTGTTCGACATCGACTACCGGCCCAACCTGTGGGGACTGGCCGGCCATGCCGAGGGCTTCGGCCGCTATGTGCGCTCCGACCGGGTCTCGGCAGAGATGCAGGCGGTGCTGCCCGATTGCGACCTGATCGTCGGCACCGAGGAGGAGGTGCTGATCGCCTCCGGCGAGACCGACCTGCTGGCGGCGCTGAAGACGATCCGGTCGCTGTCGCAGGCGACCATCGTGCTGAAGCGGGGCGCGATGGGCTGCATCGTCTATGACGGGCCGATCAGCGACAACCTGGAGGACGGCATCGTCGGCGACGGCTTCCCGATCGAGGTCTACAACGTGCTCGGCGCGGGCGACGCCTTCATGTCCGGCTTCCTGCGCGGCTGGCTGGGCGGCGAAAGCCTCGGGACCGCGGCCACCTGGGCCAATGCGTGCGGCGCCTTTGCCGTGTCGCGCCTGCTATGCTCGCCGGAATACCCCACCTTCGAGGAGCTTCGGTTCTTCCTCGACAATGGCAGCCCGCACCGCGCCCTGCGCAAGGACGAGGCCATCAACCACATTCACTGGGCCACCACCCGACGCGGGCGGATACCCTCGCTGATGGCGTTCGCCTGCGACCACCGGGTGCAGATCGAGGCCGCCGCGCAGAAGGCGGGGGCGGATTTCTCCCGCATCGATGCCTTCAAGGTGCTGGCCGTGAAGGCGGCCGCGCAGGTGGCCGGCGGCCGCGAAGGCTATGGCATGCTGATCGACGAGAAATACGGCCGCGAGGCGATGTTCGAGTTCGCCCGGCATCCGTTTTCCTGGCTCGGCCGGCCGGTGGAGCTGCCGGGCTCGCGGCCGCTGCGCTTCGAATTCTCTCAGGACATGGGCTCGCAGCTGGTGGAATGGCCCGTCGGCCATTGCATCAAGTGCCTGTGCTTCTACCATCCCGACGATCCGCCGGACCTGAAGGCGGAGCAGCAGCAGAAGCTGCGCGCCCTTTTCGAGGCCGCCCGCAAGGTGGGCCGCGAACTGCTGATCGAGATCATCGCCGGCAAGCACGGGCGGCTCGATCCCACGACCGTGCCGCGCGCGCTGGACGAGCTTTACGCGCTGGGCATCAGGCCCGATTGGTGGAAGCTGGAGCCCCAGGCCTCGGCGGCGGCCTGGGCGGACATCGAGGCCACCATCCGCAGGCATGATCCATGGTGCAGGGGCGTCGTCCTGCTCGGCCTGGAAGCCCCGCAGGACGAGCTGGAAGCCGCCTTCGCCGCCACGGCGGATGCACCCATCGTCAAGGGTTTCGCCGTCGGCCGCACCATCTTCAGCCATGCCGCGGAGGAATGGTTCGCCGGCCGGATGACAGACGAGGCGGCCGTGGCCGACATGGCCTTGCGCTTCCGGCAGCTTACCGAAGCCTGGCTTGGCGCACGAGGCCGCAAGGCTGCTTGAGACAGCGGAGGAGACGACCATGACCCAGACCATCCGCCTGACCGCGGCGCAGGCGTTGACCCGCTTTATGGCGCGGCAGATGACCGAGATCGACGGCGCCAGGGTGCCGATCTTCGGCGGCGTGTGGGCGATCTTCGGCCACGGCAACGTGGCGGGCATGGGCGAGGCGCTGCATGGCGTGCGCGAGGAACTGCCCACCTTCCGCGCCCATAACGAGCAGGCCATGGCGCATGCGGCCATCGCCTTCGCCAAGGCCAGCTTCCGCCGCCGCTTCATGGCCGCCACCAGCTCCATCGGCCCCGGTGCCGTCAACATGGTGACGGCGGCGGCCCTTGCCCATGTCAACCGCCTGCCGGTGCTGCTGCTGCCGGGCGACGTCTTCGCCAACCGCGTGCCCGACCCGGTGCTGCAGCAGGTTGAGGATTTCGGCGACGGCACCGTTTCCGCCAATGATTGCTTCCGTCCCGTCTCCCGCTATTTCGACTGCATCACCCGTCCCGAGCAGATCGTCCCGGCCCTTTCCCGCGCCATGCAGGTCTTGACCGATCCGGCCGAATGCGGGCCGGTGACGCTGGCGTTCTGTCAGGACGTGCAGGCAGAGGCCTTCGACTATCCCGAAAGCTTCTTTGCCGAGCGGCTGTGGCTGCCGCGCCGGCCGCGGCCCGACCGCGGCGAACTGGCCGCCGCGGCGGCGGCGCTGAAGGCGGCTAAGAAGCCGCTGATCGTCGCCGGCGGCGGCGTGCTCTATTCGCAGGCCTCGGCAGAGCTGGCGGCCTTCGTGGAAGCCACCGGCATCCCGGTCTGCGAAACGCAAGGCGGCAAGTCCGCGCTACCCGACGACAACGCGCTCAACATGGCGGCCGTCGGCGTGACCGGCACCTCTGCCGCCAACCGCCTGGCCGAGGAGGCCGATGTCGTGCTGGCCGTCGGCACGCGTCTGCAGGATTTCACCACCGGCTCCTGGGCGCTGTTCCGCAATGCGGCCCGGACCATCGTCGGCCTCAACGTCCAGCCCTTCGACGCCGGCAAGCATCGCGCCCTGCCGCTGGTGGCGGACGCGCGGGAAGGGCTCGCCGAGCTCGGCGCCGCACTGGAGGGCTGGAAGGCGCCGGCCGAATGGGCGGTGAACGCCCAAAGGGGCAAGGCCGAATGGCGGGCCGAGGCCGCCAAGGTCACGGCCTCCACCAATGCTGCCCTTCCTTCCGACGCGCAGGTGATCGGCGCCGTGCAGCGCGTGATGGGGGCCGCGGCCACCGTGCTCAACGCGGCCGGCGGCCTGCCCGGCGAGATGCACAAGCTGTGGCAGGCCGGCGGGCCGGGCTCCTACCATGCCGAATACGGCTTCTCCACCATGGGCTACGAGATCGCTGGCGGCCTGGGCGCCAAGATGGCGCTGCCGGACCGGGAGGTCGTCGTCATGCTCGGCGACGGCTCCTATTTGATGATGAATTCCGAGATCGCCACCTCCGTCATGCTGGGGCTGAAGCTGGTGATCGTGCTGCTCGACAATCGCGGCTTCGGGTGCACCACCCGGCGGAGGGGTGCGACGGGCGGTCCCAGCTCCAAAACCCTGCTGAAGGACGCCCGCCACGAGACGCTACCCGACATCGACTTCGCCGCGCACGCCGCCAGCCTGGGCGCCATCTCGCGCAAGGTCTCGTCCATTCCGGAGCTGGAGTCGGCGCTCGAAGCCGCGAGAGGCAACGACCGCACCACGGTGCTGGTCATCGACACCGATCCGCTGCTCAGCACCGGCGCGGGCGGACACTGGTGGGACGTGGCCGTGCCGCAGGTGAGCGTGCGCGAGGAGGTCAACGCGGCGCGCAAGGAATATGAGGCGAGGCGGCGCTTGCAGAGAGTGGGCGATTGAGCACTCCTGGAACGGACGCCGACTGCCGGACGACTTGAAACTGGAGCAATGACGTGAAAGCCAGGCTGGGAATGTCCCCGATCGCGTGGTGGAACGACGATCTCGTGGAACTGAGCGACGACGTGTCGCTCGAGGAATGCCTGCGCCAGTCGCGCTCGGCGGGCTTCACCGGCATGGAGATGGGCCGCCGCTTCCCCACGGACCCCGACGTGATGCTGCCGATCCTGAAGGCGGCGGACGTGACGCTGTGCGGAGGCTGGTTCTCCGGCACGCTGGTCGACGAGGACCTTGCGGCCAACAAGGACCGTATCCTGCCGATGATCGAGCTGTTCAAGGCGGTGGACGCGCCCTGCATCGTCTATGGTGAGGTCGGCCGCTCCATCCAGGGAGACCGCGCCAAGCCGCTTGCCACCAAGCCGAGGCTCTCCGACGACGAGATGAAGGCCTATGCAAGGAAGATGACCGCGTTCGGCGAATGGTGTGCCGGGCAGGGCATGCCGCTTTCCTACCATCATCACATGGGCGCGGTGGTGGAGACGGAGCCGGAGCTCGACGCCTTCATGCGCCATTCCGGCGAAGGCATCCCGCTGCTGCTCGATGCCGGCCACCTCGTCTTCGCAGGTGGCGACGTGCTGCGCGCCATCGATAACCATCACCGCCGCATCAACCATGTGCATGTCAAGGACGTGCGCATGGCGGTGATCGACGGCCTCGACCGCGGCAGGCAATCCTTCCTCGACGCCGTGGCGCTCGGCGCCTTCACCGTGCCGGGCGACGGCTCGCTGGATTTCGGCGCCATTGTCCAGAGGTTCGCCGACCATGGCTATGAAGGCTGGTTCGTGGTCGAGGCCGAGCAGGACCCGAGGAAGAACCCGCCGCTCAGGATGGCGCAGGTGGGCTACGAGGAACTGATGCGGGTGATGAGCGCCGCCGGCTACACGGTCGAGACGCGCGGCTTCCCTGCCGGCTGAGACGAGCGAGGACCAGACGATGTCGAAACTTCTGCTGAAGGCCGATCGCGGCCACGGCCGCGTCGCCCATGTGACGCCGGAAAGCGCCGGCTGGACCTATGTCGGCTTCGATCTCTACCGGCTGCGGCCGGGCGAGCGCGTGGCGGCCGGGACCGGCGGGCGCGAGGTCTGCCTCGTCTTCATCGCCGGCAAGGGCAGGGCCGGGGCCGGCGGCAGGGATTTCGGCCTGCTCGGCGAGCGCATGTCGCCGTTCGAGGGCAAGCCCTGGTCGCTCTATGTGCCGCAGGGCACAGAGTGGGAGGTGACGGCCGAAACCGAGCTCGAACTCGCCGTCTGCTCGGCGCCGGGCCTCGGCGGCAGGCTGCCGGCGCGTGTCATCCGTCCCGACGCTCTCGGCCAGGAGGTGCGCGGCAAGGGCACGAATACCCGCTACGTCACCAACATCCTGCCGGAAGGCGAGCCGGCCGATTCGCTGCTTGTGGTCGAGGTCATCACCCCGGGCGGCCACACCTCCAGCTATCCGCCGCACAAGCACGACCGCGACGATCTGCCTGCCGAATCCTATCTGGAGGAGACCTACTACCACCGGATCAACCCGCCGCAGGGGTTCGCCTTCCAGCGCGTCTACACCGATGCCGACGACAGGGGCGTGCGCGCGCTCGACGAGGTCATGGCGGTGGAGGACGGCGACGTGGTGCTGGTGCCGGAGGGCTACCATCCCTGCGCCGCCTGCCACGGCTACGACCTCTACTACCTCAACGTCATGGCCGGGCCGAAGCGAACGTGGAAGTTCCACAACGCGCCCGAACACGCGTGGCTGCTGAAGGCTTGAAGCGCTTCGGCGGCCATGCCTCCGCCGCACGCCATCACGATTTGCATGGCAGCCATGCGATTTTGCATGTCATGACGTGGCAGTAGCGCGTTGCGGAAACTTGAATCATGAGCACGCTTATTATATATGCCGCTCATGGTTTCGGACGGTACAGACAGGCTGGGCTTTCTGCTCCACGACGCGGCGCGGCTGATGCGCCGGCGGTTCGAGGCGCGCGCCAGCGGCTTCGGCCTTTCGGCTGCGCAGTGGCGCCTTCTGGTGCGCGTGGCCAAGGAAGAGGGCGTGGCGCAGGCTCGTCTTGCCGAGCTTCTTGAAATCGAGCCGATCAGCGTCTCCCGCCTGATCGACCGGATGCAGGAGGGCGGCTGGATCGAGCGCCGCGCGGACGCGACGGACCGGCGGGTGCGCACTATATATCCCACCGCCAAATCGCGCGATGCCTATGCGCATGTGAAGAGCCTTGCCGGCGAAGTCTACGAGGAGGCTCTGGCCGGCTTGTCGCCGGAAGCGCGCCGTGCGCTGGTCGAAGGGCTTTCCCGCGTGATCGACAATCTGTCGGACGGCGAAACGCCGCTGTGCGACCACTCCAAGGTTTCTGAAAGCGTAGCGTCATGAATGCGGTATCCAAGATAGACGAGGACGGGGCAGCCAGGCTGGAAATGGAAGCGCCGGCGCAGCCGGCCTCTCCCGTGGTGGCGCCGGCCCCCGTGCAGGAGACACCTGCGCCTTTGCCGAAAAAGAAGAAGCGCCGGGCCGGCCGTTTCGCGCTGATGCTGGCGCTGCCTCTGCTGCTTGCGGCGGGCGGCACCTATTTCTGGGTCACCGGCGGCCGTTACGAGGAAACCGAAAACGCCAATCTGCGGCAGGCCAAGGTGGCCATCGCCGCCGACACGGCCGGCCGTATCGTCAGGGTGGACGTCACCGACAACCAGGTGGTGAAGAAGGGCGACGAATTGTTCGCCATCGACCCCGAGCCTTATCGCATCGCGTTGGCACAGGCGGACGCTGCCGTGGCCACCGCGCGGCTCAATGTCGAGCAGTTGCGGGCGGCCTACAGCCAGGCATTGGCGCAGGAGCGCTCCGACGCCGCGCAGGTGGACTATGCCCAGGCCCAGTTCGATCGCGCCGCCGATCTCGCCCAGAAGGGCATCAATACCAAGTCCGCACTGGACGAGGCCCGCACCACTCTCGACAAGGCCAGGCAGCAGCAGGCCGTGTCCCAGCAGGGGATCGTCAGCGCCGAGGCGGCGCTCGGCGGCAACCCCGACATTGCAACCGACCAGCACCCTGCCGTGCTCGCCGCGCTCGCCGCGCGCGACAAGGCTGCCTATGACCTCGCCCAGACCACGGTGCGCGCGCCCGGCGACGGTATCGTCTACCAGGCGTCCTCCTTCAAGGTCGGCCAGTATGTGACGGCGGGCACGTCCCTGTTCGCGCTGGTCGAGACCGGCGACGCCTGGATAGAGGCCAATTTCAAGGAAACGCAGCTTACCCACGTGAAGCCCGGCCAGAAGGCCGACATCGAGCTTGACACCTATCCGGGCAGGACGTTCACCGCCACGGTGCAGGCGGTCGGCGCCGGCACGGGCGCGGAATTCTCCCTGTTGCCGGCGCAGAACGCCACCGGCAACTGGGTCAAGGTCACGCAGCGCATCCCCGTCTATCTGAAGCTCGACGATCCGGACGCCGGGGTTGCCCTGCGCACCGGCATGAGCGCGGACGTCACGATAGACACCGGCGTGGCGCGTGGCTTCGGCGCGCTGTTCGGCCATGCCTTCGCGGGCGAGGCCGAGCAGCCCACGCCTGAAAACAAGAACTGAGACACGCAAGGAGCAGCTTTCCCGGCGGAAATGGCGCCGCGGATCAGCAAGAGGCGAACAGGCGGCACAACCCGGTGTCACATTCCTGATCTGCCCCTGATGATCGTGGCCATTCCGCCAAGAGTTCCCGGGCGGCGGCCGTCCTGTTCTGGACCGCCTGTCGACAAACCCCCAGTCGACCGGCGGTTCGATGGACCGCTCGCCGCCCGGGAAGCCAGCAGGGAAAGGCTGCCCCTCCGGGCGCATCGGCGCCCACGACCTGGAAGCGCAGAAGTCATCAACATCGATGAGCACGTCGGAAACCCATCGCGAAGTGCCGCACCGTGGCCTGATCACGGTGTCCATCATGCTCGGCACCATCATGCAGGTGCTCGACACGACCATCGCCAACGTGGCGCTGCCGTCGATGACGGGCGACCTCGGCGCCTCGCAGGACACCATCAACTGGGTGCTGACCTCCTATATCGTCGCCGCGGCGATCATGACGCCGGTGACGGGCTGGCTGTCCGACAGGTTCGGCCGCAAGCAGCTTTTCCTCATTTCCGTCGTCGGCTTCGTCGTCTTCTCCATGGCCTGCGGCCTTGCCGGCAGCCTCTTCTCCATGGTCGCCTTCCGTCTCATGCAGGGCGTGTTCGGCGCGGCCATCGTGCCGCTTTCCCAGACCTTCCTGCTGGACATCAATCCTCGGGAGCGGCATGGGCAGGCCATGGCCATATGGGGCGCGGGCATCATGGTCGGCCCCATCATCGGGCCGACGCTGGGCGGCTGGCTGACCGAGACGCTCAACTGGCGCTGGGTGTTCTTCATCAACCTGCCGGTCGGCATCGTCGCCTTCCTCGGCTCGGCCGCCTATCTGCCCAACATCGCCAAGCGCATCCGCGGCTTCGACTTCTTCGGCTTCGCCATGCTGTCGCTGGGGGTGGGCGCGCTCCAGCTCATGCTCGATCGCGGCGCCGACGCCGACTGGTTCTCCTCGCTGGAGATCTGGGTCGAGTTCGGCCTGGCCCTGATCGGCTTCTGGGTCTTCATCGTCCACATGGTGACGGCGGAGCACCCCTTCATCGACCCCAAGATCTTCCTCGACCGGAATTTTGCGACCGGCCTGGTCTTCATCTTCGTCATCGGCGTCATCCTTCTGGCGAGCCTGGCGCTGCTGCCGCCGATGCTGTCGACCATATTCGGCTATCCCACGATCACCACCGGCCTGGTGATGGCGCCGCGCGGGGTGGGCACGATGATCTCCATGCTGCTGGTCGGGCGCCTTGTGCGCGTCGTCGACCCGCGCATTCTGGTCGTCACCGGCCTGATGCTGACCGCCTACTCGCTCTATGACATGTCCGGCTTCTCGCCGGAAATGGACGACTGGCCGATCCTGACGACCGGCATCATCCAGGGGCTGGGGCTGGGGCTTGTGTTCGTGCCGCTGTCCACGGTGGCCTTCGCCACGCTGGATGCGCGCTACCGCACCGACGCCACGGCCCTGTTCAGCCTGGTGCGCAATATCGGTTCCTCCATCGGCATCTCGATCGTCACCGTCATGCTGACGCGCAACGTCCAGATCAACCATTCGGAACTGGGAGCCTTCATCAACCCATACAATCCGAACCTGTGGGCGGCTTCGCCCGCTGCGGCGCAGGGCGACCCCACCGCTCTTTCGCAGGTCGACGGGCTGGTCAACCTCCAGGCGCTGATGATCTCCTACGTGAACGACTTCAAGCTGATGATGGTGGTGACGCTGTGCGCCGTTCCGCTGGTGTTCCTGCTGCGCCGGCCGCGATACGC
>DAOKZN010000007.1:0-25373 GCA_035325625.1 Mesorhizobium sp.
GCTGCTGTTTCCGCCCATCGCCATCCCCTGGCTCATCACCGGAACGGCGATGCTGATCTTCTTCTTCGGCGTCGGCATCGGGCGCGGGCTGCACGCCATCCTGCTCGGCCATGTGGCGCTGGCGCTGCCCTATGTCATCGTCGTGGTTTCGGCGCGGCTGCAAACCTTCGCCCCCGAGCTGGAGGAAGCGGCCCGCTCGCTGGGCGCGAGCCAGTGGCAGCTCACGCGGCGCGTGACCCTGCCGTGGATCGCGCCGGGCGTCATCGCCGGCGCGCTGTTTTCCTTCGCGGTCTCGTTCGACCAGTTCGTGGTCTCGTATTTCCTTTCGACGCCCGGAAAGTCGACGCTGCCGGTCGAGATCTACGCGGCGATCCGCAAGGGCTTCACGCCGGAGATCAATGCCGTGTCCACCATCATCATCGCGGTGTCGATGGCGCTGATGCTGTTTGTCGCGCGCTTCTTCAGGTTCGGGGGAGAGAAGTAATGGCCGAGGTGCAGGTGCGGAACGTCACGCGCAGCTTCGGCGCCACCAAGGCGCTGGACGACATCTCGATCGACTTTCCCGACGGCGGCTTTTATGCGCTGCTCGGCCCGTCGGGGTCGGGCAAGACCACGCTTTTGCGGCAGATCGCCGGCTTCGACTTCCCCGATGCCGGCCGCATCGTCATCGGCGGCGAGGGCGTCGAGCGCGTGCCGGTGGAGAAGCGCCGCATCGGCATGGTGTTCCAGAACTATGCGCTGTTCCCCAACATGAGCGTCGCCGACAACGTCGCCTTCGGGCTGTCGGTGCGCGGCGAGGCGAGGGCGGCCATCGCCGCCCAGGTGCAGCAGGCGCTCGACCTTGTGCAGCTCGGCAAGCTGGGCAGCCGCCGGCCGCACCAGCTTTCCGGCGGCCAGCGCCAGCGCGTGGCGCTGGCGCGCGCCATCGTTACCAGGCCGCGCGTGCTGCTGCTCGACGAGCCGCTGTCGGCGCTGGACAAGGCGCTGCGCGTCGACATGCAGGTGGAATTGAAGCGCATACAGCGCGAGGTCGGCATCACCACCGTCTTCGTCACCCACGACCAGGAAGAGGCGCTCACCATGGCCGACCGCATCGGCATCCTGCGCGACGGGCGCCTGGTTCAGGAAGGGCCGCCCGAAGAGATCTACGACCGGCCGCGCAGCGAGTTCGCCGCCACCTTCCTCGGCGACGCCAACATCCTGCGCGGCGAGGCGACCGGGACGGGCCTCCGCCTCGCCGACGGGACGACGATCATCGCGGCCGCCGGTCCGCAGGTTCCGGCGGGGGGCAGCGCAAGCTGCGCGGTGCGGCCGGAGCGCATCCAGATCGTCGCCGCAGGAGCGGCGCCTGATCTTGCCGGCAACACGCTGCGCGGCCGGGTGTCGAAGCGCATCTTCGCCGGCAATTCGAGCACCTATTTCGTCGAGCGCGCCGGCCAGACGATCAAGGTGCTGGTCAGGAACGACGGCTCCGGCAGGCTCGCGGAAGGACAGGACGTCGTGCTGCGCTGGTCGCCTCAAAGCACGGTGCCGGTGCTGCCGGCCTGACCGAGGCGCCTAGGCCGCCTGCGACGGGGTCTCGCCGGAGCCGGGGCCGGGATAGGCGCAGGCGGCGATGCTGGTCTTGTCGAGCTCCGCCAGGAAAGCCTCGCGCGCGGCGGCCAGCTGCGGTTTCAGGCGGCAGCGCGGGGTGAGCAGGCAGGCGCCGCCGTCGGCGCGGAAGCATTCCACCATGGCATGGCGCTGCTCCAGGAAGCGCACCACCTCGCCCAGCGTGACGGACCCGGCCGGCCGCGCCAGCCGCAGGCCGCCGCCGGCGCCGCGCTGGGTCGCGACGAAGCCGCCGCGGGCGAGATCCTGCACCACCTTGGCCAGATGGTTGTAGGGGATCTGGAACTCCTCCGCGATGCGAGCGGTGGTCGAGGGCTCGTCCGGGGCGTCGGCAAGGCGCATCAGCACGCGCAGTCCGAAATCGGTGAAGGCGGCAAGGCGCATGGCGGCTCCTTAATTGGTATTTACAATGCCTATTATCGCGGCTATGAAATGGTATCGTAAATACCTGTTTCGCGCGCGCCTGTCCAACCGGTGCCGCAGGGAGAACGTCCGAGGCATCTTCACGAACGGAGGGGGCATGTCAGCACAACACGTCATTCGATTGGGCTTGGCGATCGCGGCCGGCGGCGCGAGCCTGGCGCTGTCGTGGCCCTACTGGCGCGACTTCGGCTACTGGCCGGAATCGCATGCCATGTGGCGCGCCTATTTCGGCGTCGGGTTCATTCTCGCGGTCTACGTCTTCTATGCCTTCCTCGGCAGCCTGCGCACGCTGTTCGAGCACGATGCGCTGGAGCGGCGGAAGCAGCCGGCCTGCGGCTGCGGCGAGGCCGGTTGCGAGGAGGATGCGTCATGAGCTGCAAGCCCGGCGAACCGTGCCATGAGGGGCTTAAGCGCCGGCGCGCGCTTGCCGTCCTCGGCCTCATGGCCGTCATCTTCCTTGCCCTTTCGGCCGTCTCCTTCATCGACCCGCGCGGTCAGGCCGTTCCCGCGAAGGTGACCTATGCCGGCTTCGACGCTGTCGCGGGCAAGCGCGTGTTCCAGTCCTACAACTGCATGGGCTGCCACACCATCGTCGGCAACGGCGCCTATTTCGGCCCCGACCTCACCAAGCTCTACGGCAAGGTCGGGCCGGCCTGGCTGGAAGCCTTCCTGCCTTCCGCCGGCGCCTGGCCGACGAGCGGCGCGGTGAGGCTGCAATTGCAGGACAAGGCCATTGCCGCGGACGCCGGCGTCGAGACGATCGAAGCCTATCTGGAGAAATATCCGGCCGCGGCCGAGCGCATCGACCGGCGCGGCGGCAAGACCACGCACATGCCGAACCTGCCGTTCAGCCGCGACGAGGTGCACGAGCTGGTGGCGTTCCTGAAATACACCTCCGGGATGAACACGGAAGGCTGGCCGCCGGTGCCGAAGGTCGACGGGCTGACCTTCCCCGAGGCCACGGCGATGCCGGCGGTGCGGCAGGCCGCGCTTGCGCCGGCCGGGGGAACCGGCGAGGCGGCCGCGGCGCCGAAGTCGGCGGCCGCGCACGGCGCGGAACTCGCCGAGGAGAACGGCTGCACCGCCTGCCACGCCCCGACGAAGGAGAAGCTCGTCGGCCCCGGCTGGGCCGGCCTCTACGGCTCGACGGTCAAGCTCGCCGACGGCTCCAGCGTGGTCGCCGACGACGCCTATCTCACCGGGAAGATCCTGAAGCCCGACCAGAGCGTCGTCGCGGGATACGAGGCCGGCGTCATGCCGTCCTTCGCCGAGATCCTCGATGCCGATCAGATCGCAGACGTCGTCGCCTACATCCGCAGCCTTGGGGAGAAGTGAGCCATGATCCGCATCGAATACGAGACCCAGCGGCTTTCCCTGCGCTTCTTCATGGTCATGCTGGTGCTGTTCTTCTTCCAGGTGGGCCTCGGCCTTCTGCTGTCGGCCCAGCATCTCGACCCGATGCTGCTTTCCGGGACGCTGAACTTCAACGTCATCCGCACCCAGCATCTCAATCTGGCGATCTTCTGGATCCTGTGCGGCTTCATCGGCACCATCCTGTTCGTCGGCCCGCTGCTGTCGAAGCGCGAGCTGGCGCAGCCTTGGCTCATCAAGGTGCTGTTCTACGCGCTGCTGGCCGTGGTGGCGTGGAACCTGGCCACCCAGATGCTGGCGCAGCAGGGCGTCGCCGGCTGGTGGATGGGCCAGCCCATGTTGCAGGAGGGGCTGGAATATCTGGAAGCCGGCCGTATCGCCGACGCGGTCATCCTCGTCGGCTTCGCCATCCTCTGCTACGTGGTGCTGCGCACCTTCCCGCCCGTGTCGCAATGGAACGAGATCCATTGGGGGCTCGGGCTCGGCGTCGCCGCGCTGACGGCGGTGTGGGTGTTCGGCATGTTCTTCGTCGAGCGGCTCGACCTGCAGGAATATTTCCGCTGGTACGTGGTCCACTACTGGGTCGAGGGCGTGTGGGAGGTCATCCACATCTCGCTGGTCGGCTTCCTCCTGGTGCTCCTGTTCAAGGCCGACGTGAAGTCGGTCGGCTATGCCGTGTTCTGGGGCGTCTCGCTGGTGTGGCTGTCCGGCTTGATCGGCAATGCGCACCATTATTTCTGGATCGGCACGCCGGAGTTCTGGCAGTTCTGGGGTTCGCTGTTCAGCGCGCTGGAGCCGCTGCCGCTGATCTTCTGCTTCTGGCACATCTATCTCGACGCGCATCAGGACGGCAAGCCGATCGCCAACATGCCGGCCTTCGCCTTCCTGCTGGGCTCGGTGGTGCTGGAGCAGGTGGGCGCCGGCATCCTCGGCTTCACCATGACGTTCGCGCTCACCAATGTGTGGTCGCACGGCACCTGGGTGACGGCCAGCCACGCGCATCTGGCCCTGTTCGGCACCTTCGGCATGCTCGGCCTGGCGGCCGCCTACTATGCCGTGCCGATCATGCGCGGGGCGACGAATTTCGACCAGCGGCCGGGCAAGCTCGCCTTCTGGCTGGTCTTCACCGGCATGCTGGGGCTCGGCTTCGCCTTCGCCATCGGCGGCACGATCCAGGTGTTCGTCTACCGCACGCTGGGGCTCGACTGGTTCGGCGGCGATGTCGGCCCGGCCATGCTGTTCACCAAGGCGATGGTGCCGCTGTTCGGCCTCGTCTTCGCCGCCGGCGTGTGCCTGATCGTCTACGACCTGGCAACGCTCGGCCTGCGCGAGCCTTCGGCCGCCGCCGGCGACGTGGAGGCTTCCGCGCCGTCCGGCTGGGGCAGGCGCCTGACCGGCTGGGAAACCGGCATCTGGCTGCTCGGCATGTGGATGTTCGGCGCCCTCATCACGCTCGGCCTGCTGTCGTTCAATCTGAACACCGTGCAGCAGGGCAACGCGCTGATCCCCTACGTGATGGGCGGCACCGGCTATCCCGGCCTGCTGCTGGTGACGCTGTCTTTCGTGCGGCGCTTCCTGCGCTCTCTCGAAGCACGCGGCCATGTCAGCCTCGTTCCCCTGGCGCGGGCGCCCGCCCTCGCGGCCTGAGACGCGCCGGCCTTTCCTTCAACCCCGAAGAAACATGGAGCTTCGAGCAATGACCGTCCCGATCCCGGAGGCCGAGCTGCGCGCACGCACCGTCGGCGACCTCGCCGCCACGCTGCCCGGCGCCACCGCCGTCTTCCGCAAGTTCAAGATCGATTTCTGCTGCAACGGCGACCTTACCCTGGACGGCGCCGCGCAGCGGCGCGGCGCCGATGCCGACGAACTCGAGCGGGCGCTTATCGCGCTCGGCGCCGGCACCGCAGCGGCGGCTGCGCCGGCGGCCATGGACAGCGGCGAGTTGATCGATCACATCCTGGCCTGCTATCACGAGGCGCACCGCAGCGCCCTGCCGGAACTCATCGCCCTGGCGCGCAAGGTGGAGGCGGTGCATCGCGAGCATCCGAAGGTTCCGGCCGGCCTTTCCGATGCGCTGCGGCAGATGGAGCGCGAATTGGAGCAGCACATGACCAAGGAAGAGGCGAGCCTGTTCCCGGCGATGCGGCGGCAGGCCGAAAGCGGACTCGGCGCCGCGATCGGCGAGTTGCGCCATGAGCACGACGACCAGGGCACGCTGTTGCGCCTGCTGGAAAGCCTCACCGACGACTTCACCCCGCCCGAGGAAGCCTGCCGCTCCTGGCAGGCGCTCTATATCGGCACGGCCCGGCTCGCCGAGGAGCTGATGGAGCATATCCATCTGGAAAACAACGTGCTTTTTCCGCGCTTCGCAGCGGCGGAAGGCAGGGCCTGAGCGTCCGGCGTGGGCGGCATGCGCAGCATCGGCTGGCGGATCCTCGGGCTGGCCAGCCTGGGGCTGGGCGGACTGGGCGTGGCGCTGCCGCTCTTGCCGGCCACGCCTTTCGTGCTCCTGGCGGCGTTCTGCTTCGCCAGGTCGTCGCCCGCCTTGCACGGCTGGCTGCTGCGCACCCCCACCTTCGGCAAGGCGATCCGCGACTGGCGCGCCAACCGCGCCATCAGCCGCAAGGGCAAGGCGGCCGGCGTGGCGGCCATGGCGCTGTCGCTGGTGCTGTCGGCGGCGCTCGGCATCGAGCTGGCCATCGTCGGCCTCCAGGCGTTGGTGCTGTCCGGCGCCGCGGCCTTCGTGCTGAGCCGCAACACCGCGGCATAAGGTCCCGCCGGCGGCGATCGGGGGGTGCGGCGGTCGGTAAAATCGGCTTATGCTGGCGCCGTCGCGTCAACGGAGCCAGGCTGCCGATGTACTCCCACATCCTCGTCGCCACCGACGGTTCGGACTTTTCGCAGCGCGGGGTCGAGCACGCCCTTGCGCTGGCCGCCGCGCATGGCAGCCGGCTCACCGTCCTTCACGTCACCGAGATTTTCCCGGTCTACGCCGCGCGGCCGGAATTCGAGAACGTCCCGGTGGTCGAGACCATGGCGCTCTACCGGCGCGCCGGCAAGGAGTTCGCCGCCGCGGTGCTGGCGGCAGCGGCCGAGACGGCGGCCGCGCGCGGGGTGGCCTGCGAGACGGTGCATGTCGACCAGATGCGGCCGGCCGAGGCGATCGTCGAGGTCGCCAGGGAAAGGGGCTGCGACCTCGTCGTCATGGCCTCGCACGGGGCCTCTCGACGGCGGCGCGAGCAGGACCGCCTGTTTCTCGGCAGCCAGACGATCGAGGTGCTGACCTACAGCACCGTGCCGGTGCTGGTGGTGCGCTGAGCGGCCGGCCTACCCTGTAACGGCGCCCTCGTTGGCCGGGCGCGCCAGCGCCGCGAACTTGGCCATCACGCCGCGTCTGTAGCGCGGCTCCGGCTTTCTCCAGGCGGCGCGCCGGCGCGCGATCTCGGCTTCGTCCACCTCCAGTTGCAGCACCAGCCGGTGCGCGTCGATGGTGATGGTGTCGCCTTCCTCGACCAGGGCTATCGTGCCGCCCTCATAGGCTTCCGGGGCGACGTGGCCGACCACCATGCCCCAGGTGCCGCCGGAAAAGCGGCCGTCGGTGATGAGGCCGACGCTTTCGCCGAGGCCGCGGCCGACGAGAGCGGAGGTGGGGGCAAGCATCTCCGGCATGCCAGGCCCGCCCCTGGGGCCGAGATAGCGCAGCACCAGCACGTCGCCCGGCCGGATCCTGTCGGCAAGGATCGCCTCCATCGCCGACTGCTCGTCGTCGAACACGCGCGCCGGGCCGGTGATGACCGGGCTTTTCAGGCCGGTGATCTTGGCCACCGCGCCGTCCTCGGCAAGGTTGCCCTTGAGGATGGCGAGATGGCCCTGGCGGTAGAGCGCCTTGTCCAACGGCATGATGACGTCCTGGCCGGCGCGCGGTTCAGCCGGTACGGCGGCCAGCTCTTCGGCCAAGGTGCGGCCGGTGATGGTGAGGCAATCGCCATGGATCAGCCCGGCGTCGAGCAGCAGCTTCAGCACCTGCGGGATGCCGCCGGCCTGGTGCAGGTCGACCGCCATGTATCTGCCGGACGGCTTCAGGTCGCAGATCACCGGCACCTTGCGGCGCACGCGCTCGAAATCGTCGAGCGTCCAGTCGATCTCGGCGGCGTGCGCGATGGCGAGATAATGCAGCACCGCGTTGGTCGAGCCGCCGATGGCCATGATGAGCGCCACCGCGTTCTCGATCGACTTTTTCGTGACGATGTCGAGCGGCTTGATGCCCTTCTTCACCGCCTCGACCAGCACGCGGCCGGATTCGGCGGCACTTTCGAGCTTCTCGCGGTCGGGGCTCGCCATGGTCGAGGAGTAGAGCAGCGACATGCCGAGCGCCTCGAAGGAGGAACTCATGGTGTTGGCGGTATACATGCCGCCGCAGGAGCCGGTGGAAGGGCAGGCGTTGCACTCTATGCCCTCGAAATCCTCTTCGCTCATGGTGCCGGCCATGAACGAGCCGACCGCCTCGAAGGCCGAGACGATGGAAAGGTCCTGCCCCTTCCAGCGGCCGGGCTTGATGGTGCCGCCATAGACGTAGATCGCCGGCGCGTTGGCGCGCAGGATGCCGATCATGCCGCCCGGCATGTTCTTGTCGCAGCCGCCCAGCACCAGCACCCCGTCCATCCACTGGCCCTGCACCGAGGTCTCCACGCAGTCGGCGATCACCTCGCGCGACACCAGCGAGTATTTCATGCCTTCCGTGCCCATCGACATGCCGTCGGAGATGGTCGGCGTGCCGAACATCTGCGGGTTGGCGCCGGCGGCCTTGATCGCCGCGGCGGCGGCGTCGGCCAGCGGTTGCAGGCCGGCGTTGCAGGGCGTGATGGTGGAATGTCCGTTGGCGATGCCGATCATCGGCTTGTCGAAGTCGGCCTTCTCGTAGCCGAGCGCATAATACATGGCCCGGTTGGGCGAGCGGGCCACCCCTTGCGTGATGTGCCTGGAGCGCTCGTTGAAGGGCATGGGGAACCTCAAGCTGGAAAACAGGGACGGCGGCGGACGGCCTCCGCCGCCAAAACAACGATTGTAAATGTATCTTATCGCCGTCCGTGCGGCAAGGATTTGCGGGAGGCGCAGCGGAAGGGCGCGGCTAGCGAAGACGCCGTGGCCGCCCCGATCGGCCGGTATCCCGATCCGGTATATCCAATGCGGGTACGACGCTTAAGATTTTTTTGCTCTTTGTCAGGTAAGCGCTAAATAGCGGTGGCATCGTGCATATTTGACAGTCCTCAGTCCCGTCTCAGATGGTTGCGGAAATAATCCAGGTCATTCAGGAGTTCAGCACGGCCGGCGGTGCCGAGCGCGTCGCTTGGGAACTGGCGCAGGCGTTCGGCCGCGCCGGCCTGCCCAACGCCGTGGTGACCTCCCTTGCCGAGGACGCCACCGGCTCCATGACCAGGGTGGCGGTGGTCAGCCGCTGGGTGAACCGCATCCCCACGCGCGGCAGCCTTCGCTATCTTGCGCGGCTGGTGGTCTACCCCGTTTTCACCCTGGCCGCGACCCGCTACGTGCGGCGGCAGCGCGGCTCCATGGTGATCAGCCATGGCGATTGCCTGGCCGGCGACGTGCTCGTCGTGCATGCGGTCAACGCCGAAAGCCTGGAAGAGAAGAAGATGTCCGGGCAGTGGCGCTGGCGCATGAACCCGCTGCACGCCTGGGTGGCGCTGCGCGACCGCTGGATGATCCGCGGCTTGCGCTACCGGCGCTATGTCGCCGTGTCCAGGCGCGTGTCCGAGGAATTGCAGAAGCACCACGGCGTGCCGCAGGAGCGCATCCGCGTCATCTCGAACGGCATCGACGTCGAACGTTTCCGGCCCGATGCCGCGGTCGGGCGGCAGATCCGCGAAGCCTACGCCGTCCCGCCGCAGGCCCGGCTGCTGCTGTTTGTCAGCCACGAGTTCCATCGCAAGGGCCTCGCCCATGTGGTGGAGGCGATGGAAGCGCTCGACGACCGCTACCGCCTGCTCGTCGTCGGCTCGGACAACCCCGCGCCCTATCGGAAAATGGCGCAGAAGGCGGGCGGGCGCATCATCTATGCCGGCGCGCAGAAAGGCATCGAGCGCTTCTTCGCCGCTGCGGACGCGCTGGTGCTGCCGACCTCCTACGAGACGTTCTCGCTGGTCTGCATGGAAGCCATGGCCTGCGGGGTGCCGGTCTTCGCCACCCGCGCCGGAGGCATCGAGGATTATCTGCGTGACGGGGAAAACGGCTTCTCGATCGCGCAGGACGGCGCCGATATCGCGCGCAAGCTGGAGGCGGCCTTCGGCGACCCCGCTCTTCTGGAGCGCCTCAAGGCCGGCGCCCGGGCGACGGCGCTGTCGTTCGGCTGGGACAGCATCGCCGGACAATATGCCGCGCTCCTGTCGGAGGTCGCCGCCGAAAAGGGCGGCGCACCCCGCAAGATTGCCGTCAGCCCGTTGCCGGGTTCCTTGCAGGGGTGACGCCGGGCACGCGGCGGCGTCCGGCCGCGGCCGTCCAGGCCGCGGCGAGCTGGGCCGCGACGGCCTCGTAGGTGAAGCGCGCCTCGACATTGCCGATCGCGGCGGCCGAAGCCGAAGCCAGCAGCGAAGGATCGTCGCGCAGCTCGCCGATCAGCGCGGCGAGCGCAGCCGGGTCGCTTTCCGGCACGATCCAGCCGCCCTGCGCGGTCACGGCGGGGATCGCGCCGCATTGCGAGCCGATGACCGGCACGCCGCAGCTCTGCGCCTCGATGACGACGCGGCCGAACTGTTCCTTGACCGCCGGCGTCGTGCGCGTCAGCAGCAGCAGCGCGTCGAGGCCGCGGATGAAGCCGGCGACCTCGTCGGGCCTGCCCCAGCCGCGGAACGACACGCGCTCGCCGAGGCCGAGGCTGAGCGCCCTCTCGCGCAGCGGACGTTCGTGCGGTCCTTCGCCCATCAGCGCGAGCGTCACGTCCGGGGCGCTGCGCGCCATGGCCTCGAGCGCGTCGTCCAGGCCCTTTTCCACCACCAGTCGCCCGACATAGCCGAGCCTTAGGCCCGGCCCCCGGGCCGCTTGCAACGCAGGGTGGAAGGTGGCCCGGTCGACCCCGTAGCCAACCTCCGTCACCGGGCCCTGATAGCCGCAAGCGCGCACCACGGCGGTGGCGTCGGGGCTGCGCGACAATATGTGGTCCGTCGCCCTCAGCACATGCCGCCGTATGGCCTCGAAGGGCGGCGGCAGGCGCTTGAGGATGTTCTGGTCGACCTCCAGCACGAGCGCGGCGCCTTTGCGCAGCAGCGCGGCCTGAAGCGCGACGAGGCTCCAGGGCTCTTCCCACAGGTGGATGACGTCGGGCCGCAGGTCGCGGATTCGCCGGCCGAGGCCGGGATAGACGTGCAGATACCAGTGCGCGGGCCCTCCCCAGGGGAACCAGATTGGCAGAATGTGGATCGCGATGCCGGGGTCGTCGGCCGCATCGGCCTCGATGACGCGGCCGAACTGGCGCCACCGGCGCGGCACGACGAGGTGCACGTCGAGGTCGGGACGGTCGGCCAGGGGATGGTAGCGAAGCCGGCCGGCCGCGCGCTCTGCGGCGGTGTGCGCCACCGACAGGACGCGCAGCGGCCGCTCAGACACGGTTCAGCACCCTGGCGGCAAGGCCGGTCATGCCCGTCAGGTGCAGCTCGGCCAGCGGCAGGCTGCGGTGGCGGCCGTTCAGCGTGTTGCGCGGCAGGCGATAGGGGTCGGCGCCCTTGCGCACGAGCCCCTTGGCCGTCGTCGCGGCGCTGGCATAGCCGGCTTCGCGGGCAAGCTGGAAATCGCGCCGGCCGCAGTCGCCCGAGCGTCCGAACGGGAAGGCGAAGTGGCGCACCGGGATCGACAGCCGATCCTCGATGCGCCTGCGGCAGCCTTCGAGTTCGCCGAAGGCGTCGGCCTGCGACAGGCTCGATATGCGCGGATGGGAAACGGTGTGCCCGCCGATCTCCACGAAGGGATCGCCGGCCACGCTCTCCAGCATCTCCCAGCTCGCGGCGTGCTGTTCGTGCAGCGCCTGCGCGTCGGCGCCGTTGGCGGCGCAGAACGCCGCGTAGAACTCCGGCGCGCGGGGGCTGTCCCAGGCGCGCGCGAGCGTCTCGTAGACCTGCCGCTTGCGCTCCGGCGCGGCCAGATCCACCGGCGCTCCGTCGAGGATGACGCTCGCGTTCTCGCACAGGATCTGCTCCAGCCCGGCCTGCCACATGCACAAGGTGCCGTCGGGTATGCCGGTGGTGAGGAAGATCGTGACCGGAACGCGATGGCGCCGGAACAGCGGGATGACCAGTTCGCAGGTGTCGCGATAGCAGTCGTCGACGGAGAAGTTCACATAGCTGCGCGCGCTGCCGGCCGCTGCGCGCCGGAGCGCCTCCTCGACGGTGACGATGTCGCGGCCGCTGGAAACGAGGTGGGAAATCAGGTCGTCCAGGAAGTCCAGGTCGACGTAGAAGTCGCGGTTGGGAAGACCCGCCCACAGATGCGACGGTGCGGCGCGGTGGAAGGTGAGGAAGCAGCCGCGGCCGGCCTGCACGACGTCGCCGAGGCGGCCGACCGCGCGCAGGAAGAGGGGGGAGGTGACGCGGTCTGTCCGGCCGGTCATGACGGGGTTCTCCTGAAGACGAGGTTCCGAACGCGGATGAACACGGCGCCGAGCAGCGCCGGGCACAGCAGCCGGGCGGACAGCAGGGCGCATGCGCCGCAGGTGACCCCGCCGAGGACCAGCCTCTCGAAGGAAGGCGGCAGGGCCTGGCCGATCTGCCAGCCCAGGAGCAGCATGAGCGCCGCGGCCGGGACGCAAAGCGCGATCAGGCGCATGAGCATGGCGCCGCAGCCGAGTGCGGCCACGACGCCGAGCAGCAGCACCAGCGAGCGCGCCGCCTCGCCCGTGCCGATGAAGAAGACGCCCATTCCGCTGGTGCGCTGGAGATTTTCCGTCAAGAGGTTCATGCCGAAATTGGCCGCGTAGGCCGAGATCAGGATGAAGGCGGCGGCCGCGTTGCGGCGGCGGTTGTTGAGCAGCCTGAGCAGTATCCAGCCGAGCGTGGAGGCCCACAGGCCGAGCGCGATGCCGCTCAGGGCCTGACTGGTCAGGACGACGCCGTGTTCGCCGAACGCGCCGCGATGGAAGACGAGCCGCACGATGTCGGTCGCGAACATATAAAGAAAGACCGAGGCGGGGATGGCGACGGCCAGCACCGGGCGGGCGATGGCCTCCGCCTGCTGCCTGTCGTCGAGCACCCGGTTTTCCGCCAGAAGCGCGAGGCCGATCGGCTGGCTTATGAGCAGAAGGGTGCTGTCGGTCAGGGTGCGCGCATAGTCGAGCGAGGCGACGGCGCCCGTCACCAGACGCGAGGCGAGCAGGCGCTCCAGCCAGATGTTGGCCTGCTCGGCCGCCGGCAGCGCCAGGAACGGCCGGACCCGGCGCAGGAACTCCAGCCCTTCTTTCGCCGCGGTGCGCGCGGTGAGGCCGGCGAAGCTGAGGTTGCCTTCGCGCATCAGCCGCCAGCAGCCCCAGGCGGCCAGCAGGTTGAAGGCCAACGTAAAGGCCCAGGCAAGCACGCTGGGGTTGCGCGTGACCACGAGCAGCCCAAGCCCGGCGATGACGCCGATGTTGAGGATGCTGGCGCGCAGGTTGGTCATGCGGGTCTTGCCGAGCGCGATCTCGCCGGCGGCGAGGCAGTTGATGAGGACCGAGGCCGGCATGCTCAGGGCCATGATGCGCACGAAATGCAGCGTCATCTTCTGCCCTTCCGGCGTGAAGCCGGCGACCATGGCGTCGACCAGAAGCTTGCCGGCCGCCAGCATCAGCAGCATCAGCAGCACGCCGATGAAGACGAGGGCGGCGGACAGGCTCGCCAGCCGCTGGGGCGCATCGCCGTGCCTTTGGCTCTCCTTCATCATCGGGATGAGGATGGCCGGCACGCTTTCGTTCTGAAGGAAGGCGAGCGGCAAAAGGATCGCCGTGACGGCCGTGCGGAAGCCGTCGGCGATGAGGGCGACGCCGATGATCTGCGCCATGATGACTTCGCGCACGAAGCCGAGCGCCTTGCCGGCGAGGGCGCCGCTCATCAGGATCGTGGCGACCATCTTTATCGAGCGGCGGCCTTCGGCTTGCGCGGTCTGCACCGAGGGCCGGCCGGCCGGTTCGCGGGGCGGGCCGGGCGCCGTCATCGGCGCCCCCGCGCCTGCCGCAGCGCCGGCGAGGCCGGTGAAAACTGCATCACGATGGCCCAGAACAGGAAGCCGATCTCGCCGGAGCCGAGATTGGCGAGCGGAAGCTGCGCCAGCGCGCCGAGCGCGAAGGCGCCGACCGCCGCCGCTTCGGTGCTGCGTTCGCGCGCGGCCGCCGCGATTGCCGAAGCGATCGGCCAGACGAAGGAGAACAGGCATATCAGGCCGACCGGGATGCCCATCAGCAGCCAGCAGGCGATGACCATGCCGTCGATGGCCATGGCACCGGCCACGCCGACGTCGGTGGTGGTGAAGCCCATGCCGGCCACCGAACTGTCGGGCATGTTCCACAGCATGACGTATTGCTCCAGCCGCTCCTGAGCGCTGTCGTCCTGGCCGCCCTGGCCGAGGCTGGCGATGCGCTCGCCGATGACGTCGGCGAAGGGCGGAACGGCGAGCGCCACCAGCCCGGCCACGGCGATGCCGGCGAGGAGGACGCCGGCGCGCCGCCGGGTCGCGGCAAACAGCAGGCAGAACAGGATACCCAGCGCCAGCGCGATCCAGGCGGTGCGGTATTGCGACAGCATGAGCCCCATCAGCGCCGGCGCCGCCAGGAGGGCCGAGAGCCAGCCAGGCCGCAGGAACCAGACGAGGAGCAGCCCGGCGGCGGTGAAGGTGGCGTAGCTTGCCGGGCCGTTCATGGTGCTGAAGGTGCGCACGCCGTAGGGCACCGGCAGGCCGGCGGAGAGGATGGAGGCGAACTGCATCCAGTAGCGGTCCCAGGCGGGCGGGTCGACGTACTGGTAGATGCCGTAGAGGCCCGTCACCGGCAGGATGACGAGGAAGGCCGAGGCTGCCGCCCGCAGAACCTCGTCGCGACGCGCGGCCACGACCAGGGCGGCGGCGTAGACGAGGGGCGCTCCCCATTTGAGGATACCCGCAGCGGCGTCCGACCAGTTGCCGCGGAAGATCGTCAGCACCGCGGTGTAGGCGATGCAGAAAAGGACGGCGGCCAGCGGCGACAGGCGCGGATCGAGGCGGGCATGCCGCGAAAACAGCGGCAGCAGGTCCGCCGCGGGCACGAGAATGGCCAACAGCGGCCCCACCAGCATCAGGCTGCCATAGTCGAAGCCCAGGGACAGGTCCACGATGCGACGGGCAAAGGGCGCGAAGGCGAACAGCAGCAGCACGCTGTAGACATGCGCGGCCGGCCCCTTGCGCCAGGCATACCAGCCGATGGCGCCGCAGCCGAGCACGAACAGCGGGCGGATGAGGCTGCCCAGCATGCCGCCCACGACGACGGTGCCGGCCAGCAGCACGGCCGGCGCCAGCCAGTCGGGAACGGCGACCGGCCCGGTCCGGGCCGCGGAGAGGGCGTCGCCGCGGCTCATCGGCGCGCCTTTGCGGCAACCGAGGCCACCAGCGCGGAAATGTCGGCGCGCATGCGCTCGGCGCTGTAGAGGGCGGCCGCCCTTGCGGCGGCATGATGCGTCAGGGCTCCGGCCTGAGCCGGATCGGCGAAGAATGCCCGCAGCGCCGCCGCCAATGCCGCGGGATCGCCGGGTGGCACCAGGTGGCCGGCGCGGCCGTCTTCCAGGATCTCCCGCGCCGCGCCGGCGTCCGTGGCGATGACGGGGGTGCCTGCGAACATCGCCTCCACCAGCGTCAGGCCGAAGGGTTCGGGATGGATCGAGGGATGCACCACGCAATCGACGGCCGCCATGAGATCGGCGACGTCGCCGCGCTGGCCGAGGAACGTCACCCGGCCATCGAGGCCGAGGTCGCGGACGCGGTCGTGAAGCGCGCGCGCGTAGGCGTCCTCGCCGAAAAGCGCGCTGCCGGCGAAGACCGCGTGGACGCCGGGGGTTGCGCCCAGTGCCTCCAGCACGACGTGCTGGCCCTTCCACCTGGCCAGCCGGCTGAAAACGCCGACAAGCGGCGCCTCGGACAGGCCGAGCGCGGCGCGCGAGGGCTTTTGCCGCTGCCGCGGCGGCTCGACGCCGTTGGCGATCACCGAAACCAGCTTGCGGCGTCCGCCGGCGGCGGCGAAGGCGTCGGCGCAGGCGACGGAGGGCACGATGACGCGCGCGGCGCGCCGGTTCGCCAGCCGGACTTGAAGGCGCCGTTGCGCGGCGCCGAAATGCGCGCCGTCGAGAATGTCGTGAAGATGCCAGACCAGCGGGCGGCGCACGGCGTTCATGGCCAGCGCCGCCAGCAGGAAAGCCTTCTGCGAATTGGCGTAGACGACGTCGTGGCGGCGCGCCGCCGATGCGATGCCGAGCATCAGCGCGGCGAGGTCGAACCCGGCCGGGAGCGCCCGCAGCAGGGATCGGTCGCGGCGGATCGCGGCGAGGCCGGCGCCGCGGCCGGAGACGATGGTGCTCAGGCCGCGGGCCTCGAGCGCCGCCTTCAGCGGCCCGTCCTCGAAAAGGAAGGCGGTCGCGCCCGAAAACGCTTCAGCCACCCGCGCCAGCACGAATTCCGCGCCCGACATGGTGCTCACGTGGTTGACGAACAGGAGCCGGGGGGAGGGCATCAGGCCGTTTCGTAAAGGCGGTCGTGCCGCTCCGGGCGGCGCTGCGGCATCGGCCGGCCGGCCGCGGGCGTCAGCACGATGCCGGCCCGTTCATGGCCGGCCGCGCGGATGCGGGCGACCGTGCCGGCCGTGGCGTCGGATTCGAGATCGTGCGGCTCGGTGCAGATCGCCACCGCGTCGACATGGGCAATGAGCAGGGAAGCTTCCGCCGCGTCGGCCGCGGGACCGTCGAGCAGCACCAGATCGTAGCGCCGCGCCCAGGCGAGAAGGGCGGCGAGCCGGTCGGGGTGGGCGGCGAGCGAACCGTACCGCATCCCGGAGCCGACGATCATGTCGAGGCCGGCGACGGCAGAGCTGCGCAGCGCGTCCTGCGGCCGTGCTCCGCGCCGCAGCACGTCGCCCAGGCCGAGCATGCCCGGACCGGCGAAGGCATCGAGCGGGCCCGGCCCGCATTCGACGATCAGCACCTTCCTGCCGCCGTCCGCGGCGTGGCGGGCCAGCGCCAGCGTGGTGAAGGTCTTGCCGCCGCCCGCCGAGGGCGAGGTGAAGAGGATTTGCGTCGCGCGCGTGCGCGGCGGCGACAGGTCGCGGGCCAGCGCATCCTCCAGCCGTGCGAGCGCCGCATGCATGTCCTCGCCCCAGGCGGAGGCATCGAACGCCGAATGCAGCGGCCGGCTGTAGCCCAGCAATGTGGCGGGCCGCACGAAAGGCAGGCTCGCCAGCAGCCGTATGCCGGCCTCCTTGTCCGACGGCGGCGGACCGTCGCCCGGCGGGGCCGCGGGCCGCAGGGAGGACAGTGCCGCCGGAGAGGCGGGGCGCCTGCCGCTGTCGTCGTCCTCCTCCTGCGGCAGTTGTTCCTCCTCCTGCGCGGCCATGCGCTCGGCGAGGAAAGCCGCCGAGAGGCCGAGCAGCAGCCCGAGGGTCAGGCCGCCGGCCAGGAAGGGCAGCCTTTTCGGGAAGAAGGGCTTGAGCGGGGTCTCCGCCAGGCTGACGAGACGCACGCTGCCGCCGATGATGCGCTCTTCCGCCTGGAGGGCGTTGGCCTTGTCCGCCAGGTCGCTGTACTGCTTGCGCTTGATCTCGACGTCGCGGACGAGGCCCTCGATGGTGCGCTCGTCGGAGACGGCGTCCACCACGTCCTTCTTGGCCGCCTCCAGTTGCGCCGTCAGCGCGGCGACCTGGGCGGTGGCGGTATCGTATTCCTTCTGGGCGTTGCCGGTGATGCGGGCGATTTCCGCAGCCAGGCGGCCGTTGAGCATCCTCGCCTGGTCGTTCAGCGTCTTCAGGCGCGGGTGCATGGGTCCCAGCACGGCCTGAGCGGCGGCCAGTTGCACGTCGAGCTGCGAGATCTGCTGCTTGAGGTCGGCCACGGTGCGGCTTTCCAGCACGCGCGTCGAATTCGCCTGGCCGCTCGACCGGTCGTCGCGCACCTCCTTCAGCCGGGCGCCGGCGGCGGCCTGCGCGGCCTGCGCCACGGCGAGCTGCTGGCTGATGCCGGTCAGGCGCTCCGAATTGATGGGGGCGGCGACGCCGCGCACCAGCCCCTTGGAGGAGCGGAAGTTCCCGATCTCGTCGTCCATCCTGCGGATGGTCGCGTCGAGGTCCTTGAGCTGCTGGTCCAGCCAGGCCACCGCGTTCTTGCGGCCGGTGGAGGCGCTCTCCTTCTGGTCGTCCAGGAACGCCTCGACGAGCGCGTTGGCCATGATGCGGGCGACGTCCGGCCGGGGGGACCGATAGGTGATGTTGATGACGCGCGAGCGGCCGGCCGACGCGACGGCATAGCGCTTGGAGACATATTCCACCAGCTGGTCCGGCCGCGCCTCCATGTCGGCGCAGCTTCCGCCGAAGCCCGCGCCGCCGGCGGCGGTGCATTCCCGGCGCAGCGCCTCGACGGCCTCGGGCAGGGCCAGCGCCTGGCGGATCACCCGTGGCGAGCGGATGACCAGAAGCTGGCTTTCCATGTCGGCGGGATCGCCGATCTTCTGCGAGGCGGTGGGCGAGCTTTGGCCGATCCCCAGTTCAGGTTCGGCGACGATGACGGAGCCCGTCGCCATGTAGCTTGCCGGCAGGACGAGATAGGCGATCAGCGTGGCGACCAGCACCGCGCACAGGACGGCCGCAAACAGCAGCCTGTGCCGGCCGATGACGTAGAGCGGGCCGATCCTGCCCAGAAGATCGCCGGTCCGTTCCCATGCCGAGGTCCATGGAGATCTCAACGCGCGCCTGCCCTCCGTGGCGTGTCCGGCACGGGCCTGACGCGGCGCGGCCCGGCTTCGGACCTGTGTGCTTCGTAGGCGGCCATGACGGTGGAGAAGAACTCGGAGCGGAACCGTTCGGCAGAGAACCGGGCGGCATAGTCGATGCATGCCCCGGGCGAGAATTTCTCCGCGCCGGCGACGAATTCCCCGATCGTGGCGGCGATGGCTTCCGGCTCGGGCTCGTCGAAGAACAGCCCGGTGACGCCGCCCAGGACGGTTTCCTTCGAGCCGCCCCGATAAAGCGCCAGAACCGGCGTGCCCTCCGACTGCGCCTCGACCGAAATGATGCCGAAGTCCTCTTCCGCCGCGAACACGAAGGCGCGGGCGCCGGCCATCAATTCACGCATCTTCCCGTCGCTGACATAGCCGGCGAAGCTGACGTTGGGGCCGGCCGCGGCCTCAAGGCGCTCGCGCTCGGGGCCGTCGCCGGCGACCACCAGCTTCAGGTCGGGCAGATGCGCGAAAGCGCGCACGACCGCCTCGATGTTCTTGTAGGA
Organism: Mesorhizobium sp.; assembly: GCA_035325625.1. GTDB lineage: Bacteria > Pseudomonadota > Alphaproteobacteria > Rhizobiales > Rhizobiaceae > Mesorhizobium. The sequence goes on from DAOKZN010000007.1 coordinate 18,882, forward strand.
AACCAGGCGGCTGGCGGCGAGGAAGTAGTCGCCCTTGCCGACCGTGCCGTCGGTGACGGACAGATCCACCGGCGGGTAGATGACGTCCGCCGTCCGGCCATAGACCTTGCGGATGCGCCGGGCGATGAAATGCGAATTGGCGATCATCACATCCGGGCCGTGCGCGGTGCGGAAGTCCCAGATGCGGATCCAGTGCAGCAGCACGCGCATTAGCATGCTCTTGAGCCCGCGCCGGTTGCCGGTGTCGGCCAGATAGCGATGCTGCAAATCCCAGGCATAGCGGATCGGCGAGTGCACGAAGGAGACGTGAAGCTGGTCCGGTCCGGTGAGGACGCCCTTGGCCACGGCGTAACTGCTCGAAATCACCAGATCGTAGCTCGACAGGTCCAGTTGCTCTATGGCGATCGGCATCAGCGGCAGCAGCGTGCGATGCCAGCGGCGGATGCCGGGGATCTTCTGCAGGAAGGTGGTATGGACCGGCCTCACGATGCCGATGCGCGCGCGATCCTCATCGCTCAGCTTGTCGAACACGCTGTAGACGTCGGCGTCCGGAAAACATTGCAGGATCTGCTGTAGAACGCGCTCGGCACCGCCAACTACGTAGAGCCAGTCATGGACAATGGCGACGCGCATGGGCTTTTGTCTGCGATCGGCAGGGCCGCTCCTGGAGTGTGAATCACACGACGCATCTCGCATCGCCGTTGCCTTTCGTTATGGAGGGAGTTGTCTGAACTTAGCGTTAACTTCTGTTTGCGATCTCCTCTGCGCCACGGGCGGCCTGCCTAGTCGGGGCGGGGGATGCGCAGCATGAAGGTTTCATCGCCGGCGAGGCCCTTGACGGCGACCGTCCCGTCCGTCACCGCAAGCTTCCGGCGCAGTCCCTCCCACCCCCAAAGCTCGGCGCTTCGTGCCCATGGCGGCGCAGCGACGGTCCGGTCAGCGCCCGGGGAGTCGCTCCAGCCGGGCCGGTCCTGGAAGACGACGAGACGGGCGCCGGCGCCCTCCAGAACGAAGCTGCCCGAGCCGCGCGGGTCGAGCGCAACGAAGCGCATGTCGCCGGCCAGGTCGGCCACCATCTTCAGAACCTTTGCGCGCACGTCCGGCTTCCAGGGGTCCGCGCCGGCCGCCATGGCGTAGGCCGGCCCCTCGATGCTGCCCGTGTCCGACAGGTTCCACGGAAAGGCCAGCACCGTCGCCGACGAGCCGTCCGCCTTCTGGACGCCGAGATTGTCCCAGACCGCGGTCAGGAACAGGGCGCCGAGCGTGGCGTCGTTGTCCCAGCCATCGCCGCGGGCGACGTTGAACTCGGTGGCGTAGAAATTGATGTCGCGGCGGATGCCGAGCGCCGCCTTGGCCTTGTCGAAGCAGGACTGGGCGGAAAATTCCCGCCCGCGGTCGAGGGGAAACCAGCGGGCGTTGTAGTAGGTGTGCAGGTCGAGCCCGTCGAGCCGGCCGTCCTCGAGAAGATCGGCGATCGCGTTGCCGTAACCCCTGAAGGTGGGGTCGCCGTGGGAATTGCAGGTGGCGAAGCCGCCCGGCACGACGCGCAGGGCCGGGTCCACGCTGTGCACCCCGTCGGCCAGCCCGGCCAGCGCCTCGCGGTAGGCCGCGCGCGGGATGGACGCCTGCACGTCCGGCTCGTTTATGGCGCTGAAGACGGTGACGCCCCACTTGCCCGCGCCGTTCTCCCTGGCCCAGTCGCCGCCCGGCCGGAACCGCGTCGCATAGGCGCGGCCGGCCGCGTACCAGTCCGCGTAGGAGCCGACGGGCTGCGGCGGGTCGAGGTCCTGATAGCTGCCTTCGTATTCGAGCAGGATGACGGGCGTGATGCCGTTGCGGAACGCCTCGGCCATGGCGGCGTCGAAATCGTGCGGCGTCGGCTTCCCGTCGAGGTCGCGCCAGCCGTAGGAATCCATGCGGCCGGAGCGCGCGCCGACCGCCTTCAGAGCCTGGTAGAGATTGGCGGTCGGCGCGCCTACGAGGTGGGTGACCATGTTGCCGCCGCCGAGCCGGTCCCGGATGACGGGAAGCTCATCGGTGCCGGCACGCGCAGGCGTGAGCAGCAAGGCCGTGACGGTCAGGAGCAGGCACAGGAAAGCGGACATTGTCGCCTCTTTCCGCGAGGAGCCGGCGAAGGCTGGAAGGGCAACAGAAAACACGGTCGTGTCGTCCGGCGGGAGGGCGGAAAGGCCGCTCAGCCGTTGCCGAACATCCAGAACGCGGCGAGAAAAAGCGACGCGATCCAGATCGCAGTGACGAACAATCCCAATCGCAGGGCGACAAGCGCCACGCACGATTGGAAGTTCCCGTTTTGAAACGCACGCATTGCAGTCTCCTCGTCGTCGCAGGACGAGAAGCAAGGAACGTGCCATTTCGTTCGCGGCATCGGACGCCGGCGTTGCGGCGTTGCGCGGCGCGGTTTTCTCAGGGCGCGTAGGGCGCGAGGCGCGCGGTCGCGGACGGCCCTTCCTGCGGCGCCGCGGCGGCCTGGGGAGGCGGCGGCAGGATTTCCTCGCGCTTGTCGCGGCCGCCCGGCACGTGCGCCGCGCCTTCGGGCTTCAACCCCACATCGGCAAAGAACAGCGCGTTGACGAAGGCGAAGGCCATGGCGATCGCCATGGTGCGCAAGGAATAATCGACCAGCGCATGCAGCAGGATGACGAGGATCGCAAGCAGCGCCAGGCGCTGGAGGGGGCGCTTGACGACCCGGAACGCGCGCAGGGCGAGCGCGCCGAGATAGACGCACAGGATCACGCCCGCGGCGACGCCGCCTTCGAGCAGCAGCTCCAGTATGTCGTTGTGGGCATGGTTGACATAGGCGACGTGAACCATCTCCCTGCTTTCGTAGAAGGGATAGACCAGGTCGAACGTGCCGAAGCCGGTGCCCAGCCGCCAGTTGTCGAGGATCGCCCGCCAGGTGGTGACGGCGAATTCACGGCGCCCGAAATCGGGGTCGAGCTGCTGGGCGCCTATCTGGATCAGCGCGCCGTAGCCGTAAACGACGAAGCTCGCGAGCAGCACCAGCATGACGAGGGTGCCGAGCCGGCCGCGCCAGATCAGCGCGCCGACGGAGATGGCGGCCACGCCGAGGCCGAGCAGGATGCCGGCGCGGGAGCCGGCGGCCAGAAGCAGGAGGAATATCAGCACCAGAAGGACGGTGGCGATGGCGGGACGGCCATGGAAGAAGCCGAAATAGACGATCAGCGGGATGCTGGAGAAGACCAGGGTGGCGAAGTGGTTGACGTTGGCGAACATGCCCACCATGACGCTGTAGCCGAGAAGATCGCCCAGCGTGGCCTCGCCGCTGAAGGAATATTGCAGGCCCGCCGCGATCAGGTTGCAGACCAGGCCGATAATGAAGAACGGCAGCAGGCCCGACAGGTTCTCCCGCGGCAGGCTGGTCGCCGCGACGAAGAACAGGATCGGCACCAGCGCGAAGATCACCGTCTCCAGCGTGCGCGCGGCGCCGAGGCTGATCGGCGCGCTCGCGACCGGCGGCGAGGGCGCGGCGCCGGTGAACGGCAGCAGGTCCGCCGGCCGGACGAGTTCGAGGACGGAGACCGGCAGCGGCAGCAATTGCAGGGCGCCCGCCAGCAGCACGAGACCGCCCAGCAGGAGCCCCCACCGCGCCGCGCTCGTCAGGCGCGCGCCGAGCAGCGCGTAGGTCGAGCCGGCGACGACCGCCACTTGAAGCAGCGCGTCGACCAGAAGCCCGCGCTGCGTGGCGCCGCCCAGCAGCAGGCAGGACAGCAGGCACGCGCCCAGCACCAGGCGCCGGCTGCGGCCCTGCTTCGCTGCTGCTGCCGCGGGCGCCATATCCGCGGCGGTCATGCCTGCACCGCCGAGATGCGGATATGGTGGAACAGGATGCGGCCGCCGTAGCGGTTGCTCCAGCTTTCGGCCACGGCGTTGGTGCGCAGGGTCAACAATTGCACCGGGCAGTTTTGCGGCACGGAAAACCTGGCGGAGACGACGCGGTCGCTGTAGCTGCCGGCCGGAATGTCCGTCCTCAGCACAGGCTGGCCGGGATCGAGGCAGTCCAGGCTCCACAACAGCGCCTTGGGCAATTCGGCGGCGACGGCGGATGCCTTGATCTCGATCTCGTAGCCGCCCGGCGGCAGATGAAGATATTGCTCCACCCCCACGCGCTGCACCGGCGTGCCGTTGAACTCCACCGACAGTCCCGCGTCCGAAGGGCTGTCGCCGAGGCCGGCCGGGAGGGCCAGCGTGACGCCGGGCTGCCGGCGCACCGCCCAGTCGAACCGCCGGGCGGAGGGGCCCTGGCGGAAGGCGCCGTCGAAGACCAAGCCGGAAAGCTGCTTTTCCTGCGGCGCCAGGGTCAGCAGAAACGTGCGGTAGGCGAGATCGTACTGCTTGCGGGAGAACAGTTCGGCGAGCAGGCCGGCCGTTTCCCCCGGCGTTGGCGGCAAGGGGCCGACGGCGAGATCCTGCAACAGGCGGGCGGCGAAGTCGGGATCGGGGGCGGCATCGCCACCGAGCGCGGAAAGCAGCTGCCGCCGCCATGGCGGGCCGGCGCCGAGGCGCTCCAGCAGCGCTGCATAACCTTCGGGGCTGGAGAAGACGGCCGGCAGGGCGCCGGCCAGGGGCCCGATGCGCTCCGGCCAGCGGCGGAACATGACGTCGAGCCGCTCCACCGCCTGGCGGTAGTCGCCGTCGTCGACGGCCCGCTGGATCGACCATTGCAGGGCGTGGATCTCGGTGCGCGCCAGCACCAGCGCATGATCGAACATGGCGTAGGCGGCTTCTTCCTGCCCGCGCCGGCGCAGGATTTCGCCCAGCAGGCTGTAGATGCGGGCGTCCCCGGCGTCGAGCGGGATCGCCGCGCGCACCTTTCCTTCCATCTCGCGGAGCGGGCCTTTCATCTCGCCGGGCGGCGCGTCGGCCTCGGCACGGCCGAGCGCGTCGATCGCCTGCGCCAGCAGCGCCTCCGCGTTCAGCGGGTAGAGCGCGAGCGCGAGCCGGGGATTGTCGCTCTCAAGACGCCGACTTGATGCGATCGCCAAGATCGCGAAGATGCCGGCGCAGGCGGTCAGACAAAGCAGCAAACGACCAAGTTTTCGCATGTTCGGGCGCTGTTCCCTCGCTGGCCTTGTTCTCTATCCTGGGTGTCTCTTCGCCGTAGTTGTAGTAGTGGTAGTTCAGGTACTTGTAGCTGTAGTTGTAGTCGAGCTTGCGCACCGCGAACTTGGTGAAGGCCGCGCCCACCACGTTGGCGCCGGCGGCCTTGATGCGCTTCAGCGCGGCGCGGGCGGCCTTGCGCGTCACCTGGTTGGAGGAGACGACCAGGAGCGTGGCCTCGGCGAGCCGGCTCAGAATCGGGGCGTCCGACAGGCCGATGACGGGCGGCGAGTCGATCAGCACGATGTCGTAGGTTCTGGCCAGCTTCTGCAACAGCAGCCCCATGCGGGTGGAGGACAGGAGATCTGCCGGATTGGGCGGGATCATGCCCGCGGTCATGATGCCGACATTGGGCTTGGCCTGCTTGATGAGCTTGGGCAGGTCGCTCTTGCGGATGGTGCTGGTGAGCACGTTGCTGAGGCCGACGGCGTTGTCGACCTTGAAGACGCGGTGCAGGGTCGGCTTGCGCAGGTCCGCGTCGATCACCAGCACCCTGGCGCCGAGCGCGCCGAAATCCTCGGCCAGCTTGTAGATGGTGGTCGACTTGCCTTCCGACGGCTCCGAGCTGGTGACGAGCAGGATGCGCGGCGCCCCCTGTTCGCCGGAGAATTGCAGCGAGGTGCGCAGCGACCTGTAGGATTCCGACAGGCCCGACTTGGTGTCGGCCATGGCCTGGGCGAAATCGCGTTCGTCGATGGCCGGCAGGATGCCGAGGATGGGCAGCCGCAGTTCCTTCTCGACCTGTTCGGGGTTGGCGAAGGTGTTGTTGAGCAGCTCCAGTATGTAGACGATGGCCGCGCCGAGCGCCATGGACAGCACCAGCCCGATGGCGAGGTTGAGGGGCAGCCGCGGCGAATAGGGCGCGCGCGGCAGCACCGCCAGGTCGACGACGGCCGCGCTCTGGTTCTTCAGCTCCGAACTGACGGAGACCTCGTTCAGCTTGGCGATGAGGCTGTCATATTGCGAGCGGTTGGAATCGACCTCGCGCTTCAGGATCGTGTACTGGATGTTCTTGTCCTGGTAGGCGACCTGCTCGGCCTCCAGCTCCGCCAGCTTCTTCTTGAGGTCCTCGACCTTGGCCAGCGTCTCGCTGTGCTTGAGGCGGATCGAATCGGTGATGGCGCGCACGCCCTGGTTGACCTGGTTGTCGAGTTCGCGGATCTGCGACCGAAGCTGCTGCATCTCCGGGAAGCCGGGCTTGAACAGGGCCAGCTTCTGCTGGTAGTCCGCGTTCAGCTCGGCCAGCTTGTTGCGCAGCTTGTCCAGCCCCTCGCTCTTGAGCACCTGCTCCAGATTGCCGCCCTGGCCGTTGTCGATCTGCTGGACGAGGCGGCCGTAGTCCAGGCTTTCCTG
>DAOKZN010000008.1:0-3117 GCA_035325625.1 Mesorhizobium sp.
GGCCTTCGTGATCGTCATCGGGCCAGTGTAGGCCGTCAGGGTCGTCCCCGACGGCACACCCGTGCTGTTCGCATCGGGGAAACCCGTAATTGGAGTAGCCATGCTGAATTACCTTTCATGCTCATGCCCCAATCCCTGTTAACTATGCCTAATGCTAATTTAGCAATCGCTAAAGTAATACGGTAAAGCACCACTAAGGCGAAAGCTGTAGTGGGTCCTATCAGCCTCACCTAAAGGAGTAAACCCGGCGGCGGAAAAACGTTTTGGATAACGCTGCCGTCAAATCCGGCCGTGAGGGCCGGGCGGACAGTTGGGGGTTGACAGGAAGATCAGCCTTGCCCGCGCGCTGCCGACGCGGCGTGCCGCGTGGGGAATGCGGAAAGGTGCCGCGTCGTCTCGAAGCCGCGGCGTGCCTGCGTTCCCGTTGCCATGCCGGTGCCCGGTGCCTCGCCCCTTTGCGGACCCTGCCGCGGCGCGGCCTCGACGGGATCGAGACCAGCCGTGCAGGCAACGGAATGCAATTTCAGATTGAATATCGGGTCAAGGCGGGGAGGCACCCAATTTGGAAAAATCCGAAGTATTATCAATTTGATGGCTATTTCTCTCCGGCGTCGTAGGGCGCGCGGCGGCGGGGTGTCCGCCGCCGGGACGGCGGGCCGTATGCCGGAGAAGTTGCACCCGCCCGGCGCTGGCCGGAAGGCCGTATTCCTTTCGCCGGCTTCGGCGCCTCCTGCTCCAGCAGCCACGCGCCGCTTCCCAGCAGGAACATCAGCCAGACATAGGGGGCCGTCCAGAAATGCACCGTGCATCCGACGATGGCGAAGCTCGCCAGGCACAGCAGATAGCCTATGCGGTAGGCCTCGACCGTGTCGTCCTGAAGCTTCCTTCCCGACACCGAAAACATCACAAATAGAAACGCTGCCGCGAGAAGAGTTACAGCCGGAAGGCCGTATCGCATGGCGATCAGCAGCCAGAAATTGTCCACGCTGTTGCTCGCCATCCAGGCCGGGCGCGCCCAGTCGGCCTGGCCTATGCCGAAGAGCGGATGCGCCAGCACGGAGGCGGAGCCATATTGCCATATGAACATGCGGTACCAGCCGGTCTCGCCGTCGAAGGTGAACTTGGAGATGTAGAAGGCGATCGGCGTCTGGTTGGAGCCGAATTCGACGACCAGATAGGCCACGAGCACCAGCCCCCACAGCACCTTCCAGCGGCCCGGGAAGGATTTGAGCGCGGCGTTCCACGTCATCAGCGCGCCCTGGAGGGCGAGGCCCGCCATCGGCGCGGAGGACATGGACAGCGCCGCGGTGAAGCCGACCGTTCCGGCAAGGAGCAGGCGCGGCAGCCACGACATGCTCCGGCCGAGAACCAGGGCGGTGAGCGAAAACAGGCTGCCGCAGACCGTGCCGAACAGGATGGAGTGCTCGAAAGGCCCCTGGACGCGCCAGAAGCCCATGCGCGGCGACATCAAGGTGCTGTCCACGGTGGGGAAGACGGTGCCGAACGCGACGAGCAGCGGCTTGTAGCCGGTCAGCCATTCGAACAGGGCGAAGGGCAGGAGCAGGATCACCAGCCTGGCCATGAAGGCGACCATGCCGCGGAAGGCTTCCGCGTCGCGGATATAGCAGCGCGCCAGAAGATATGCGCCCATCGTCTCGACGAAGAGAATGCCGGCCGGCTGTGCCGCGCCGCCAAGGCCGTGCGCATGGATGAGCGCCAGATCGCTCCACAGCGCAAACAGCAGCAGCGCAATGTCCGCCGCCCTTATGCGGCCGGCGCCGCCGCGCAGCCAGGCGATGATGCAGGGGAACAGGCTCGCCAGCAGGACGATGCGGTAGACGGAGAGGTTGAGCGGGCCGACCGGAATGATCCACGGCACCGCCAGCGCGCCCAGGAACAGGCGCACCTGCCAGGCCGGCTTCGCCGCTGCCTGCGTGGCGCGGCCGCGGGCGGCGGTGCGCCCCGCTGCGGGCAATGTGCCTGCCGCGAGCCTATGGGCGGTTGTCGCGACCACGGAGGGCAGCGTCCGCCGCTTTCAACTGGTCTCGCCTCTGACGGGCTGCTTCTTTAGCTGGCTTATCTTGCGCGCAACCATGGGAGGGGCGAGATCCCTTGCCAGTTCGCGCAGCTTCACGTGCCAGTCGACCTTGTCCGCGGTGTTGGGCCGCACCCGGAACTGCGTGGTCGATTCACGCATGTCGCTGCTCCAGGTGGCGGTATAGTAGTAAAGCGCGATCGAACGCCGCGGAACGCCGTCGGGATGGCTGATCGGCCGCGGGTTGCCGTGCATGCTTTCGGCCGTCGTGTTGAAGATGACGCAGCGATTGAAGTCGGGCGTGATGGCGCGCGCGCACCCGGTCATGGCCTTGTCCCACAGCTCGAACGAGCCGCCATACTCCTCGCGCCATCCTTTGTTCAGATAGATCAGCACATTGACGCGCCGCTCCAGATTCATCGGCTTATGATGGTTGAAGTCCGCATGTATCGAGAGATGGCCGCCCTGGGAAATCCGGTGGAAGCCGGCGCCGAGGAAATAGGGGTCCGGCACGAGGCCGCTTATCCCGGTTATGTTCTCGACGATGCGGATGAAGGGCCTGGAGTTGAACGAGTAGAAGAGCGTCCGTGAAAATGCGGGAAGCGAATCGGGATGGAAGCTTTCCTTGAGGCGTTCCTGCGGCCTGTCGAATTTCTCTTCCGCCGTTGCCGAGGATGACGGGAAATCGTTCAGGCAAGCCTCCGGAACCTGCTCCGGCAGAAAGTCGTCTATCACGATGTGCGGATAGGGGGTGCCCGCCAGAAAGGCCGATCTGAGATCGGCGCCTTTGTCCGTAGGAATGCCGGCGTCGATCAAACCGGTTGCCGCGTCCATTTCGTCCAGAAAGGCCATGATGACACCCCACAATGTTGGTCGCACGACGAGGTAAAGTCGGACAGCGGGCGCGCGGCGTATACTTGTCTCAATGGCTCGCCGGTCATCATTTGGATCATCCGCGCGCCATTCGATCGGCGGATGGGCTAGTTCGTTTTGGCCGCGATCGGAAAGGAATAAGCAGCTTGATGGGGCGGCGTGCCCCGCGCAGCCATGTTGTGCGGGCCGGCGAACTGTGTGCATCGATG
>DAOKZN010000008.1:3217-24602 GCA_035325625.1 Mesorhizobium sp.
GGGTTCACGATGGAGATCAGATTGCCAAATGTGCTGAACGGTGCCTTGCACATTGCCGCGCGAAGACATCGGCAGGTGACGGGAATTTGGCGGGCGGAAGGCTATCGCGGAATCGCCGAACGGGTTCGCAGGCTCGCGGCCGAGCAGCTGAAGCCGAGAGCCATCCGCTGGGAGGTCCTGCCCGAGGATGTGATGTCGGCCGATCTCACGCGCCGCATCGTTCCGCCGGCCCGGCCGCGTTGTGCGGGCAGCCCGATCTCGCTGAACTGGGTCACGACGCCGGCCGCGTCCGGATCGGGCGGGCATACCACCACCTTCCGCATGATCCGCTATCTCGAGAGCCGCGGCTTCAGGAACAGCGTGTATTTCTACGACGCATTCAACAGCGATCACCGGCATTACGTGCAGATCGCGCGCGATGCCTATGGCGTGGAATGCCCGATCTTCGACACCCGGGAAGGCATAGGGGATGCGGACGGCATCATCGCGACGAGCTGGGCATCGGCCTATGCGGTCTACAATGCGCGGTGCGCGGGCAAGCGGTTCTATTTCGTGCAGGACTACGAGCCCCGCTTCTATGCAGCGGGCTCCTTCAGCCTCCTGGCCGAGAACACCTACAGGATGGGGTTTCACGGCATCACCGCCGGCGGCTGGCTCGCCGGGAAACTGTCGAGCGAGTTCGGCATGCAGACGGACTATTTTCCGTTCGGCTGCGACACGAGCCAATATCGCCGCGATCCCGGCTCGAAACGGTCGGGCGTCGCCTTCTATGCGCGCTCGGAAACGCCGAGGCGCGGGTTCGAGCTGGGCATACTGGCCCTGAGGATATTCGCGGAGCGCAATCCCGACATCCAGGTCCATCTTTTCGGGGAACGGACCGGGGACTTGCCGCTGAACATCATCGACCACGGCCTAGTCTCCCCCGCCAGCCTGAACGCCATCTACAACCAGTGCTACGCGGGGCTCTGCCTTTCGCTGACCAATGTTTCGCTGGTTCCTCACGAGATGCTGGCTTCAGGCTGCATTCCGGTCGTGAACGACGCCGAACACAACCGAATGGTGCTCGACAATCCCAATGTGAGATATGCGCCCGCCGAACCGCACGCGCTCGCCCGCGCGCTGGAAGAGGCGGCGAGGGCTCCCGATTTCCAGGCCGCTTCCCTGCGCGCGGCCGAAAGCGTCAAGTCGACGTCCTGGGATGAAGCGGGTGCGTTCGTCGCGGCAGCGCTCCGCCGCGCGCTGGAGCCCGTGGCCCTGGAGGTTTCCGAGGCTTCCGGCTGAATCCCTTGCGCATGTCGAGCCGGCCCGGCTACGCCCGGTTCCACCTTGCGGCCAGCCCGGGCGCGCCGGCGCCGAAGGCGATCTTCGCCATCACCCAGGCCCGGTAGGCGCGGATCGCGACCACCCCGGCGAAGGCCAGCAGGCGCGGCCGCAAACCCTGCACCCGGTCGGAAAGCCCGATCCTGACGATCTCGAATGCCGGCGAGAGAGCGACCGCCGCCGTGCGGGCAAGCCAGCGCAGGCGCCAGCCGCGCCGTGCGCGGGCGGCCTCGAAGTCGTGCGCGACATGCCTTTGCCACTTGCGCGCGATCTCGGCGAAGCTGGCGCGGGCGGGATGGTAGACGACCATGGCCGGGCAATAGCGGGTGCGATGGCCCAGCCGCAGCGCCCGCTGCCCCCAGTCGCGGTCCTCGGCGATGCCGATGCCGCCGAACGGCCCGACCTCGGCGAACACATTCGCCCTCACGGCGAGGTTGCCGGTGCCGGTGAAGCCCTGCCGGGCGATATATTCCTTCATGCGATAGGCAAAGACGCTCTCATAGGCTTCCAGCCATGTCGGCCGGGCGGGGTCGGCGCAGGCGATGCGCACGTCGCCGCCGAGGATGCCGGCGTCGGGATTTGCGGCGAAGACGCGCTCGATCTCGGCCAGCCAGCCGGGAGCCGCCGTGCAGTCCGCGTCGATGAAGGCGAGAATGTCGCCCGCGGCGCTGGCGACGCCGAGATTGCGCGCCGGCCCCGGGCCGGGAACCGGCTGCACCAGCAGCCGGGCCTCGAATTCGGCGCAGGTTTCGGCCGGCAGCACGGGTGAGCCGTTGTCGACGACGATCAGTTCAACCGGCCCGGTTGCGCCGCGCTGGCAGGAAAGGGACCGAAGACAGCGCCTCAGCGCCTGCGGCTGGTCGAGATGCGGGATGATCACGCTCATCATGGAGTTCCGGCTCCTGATGCAGGACGGCCCGGTAGGCCGCCAGATACTTGGCTTCTTCCACGGACCACTGGAATTCGCGCCGGGCGGTTTCCAGCCCGAAGGCCGACATGCGGGCCCGCCGTCCGGGATCGTCTACGAGGCGGATGATGGCGTCGGCCAGCGCCTGCGGCGAATGCTCGCTGGCCACCAGCGCGGCCTGTCCCGCCTCGCGGGTCGCCTGGCCGAGGGCGAACTGCACGATGGGCAGGCCCAGCATCATGTATTCGAACACCTTGTTCATCGACAGCTTGTCGTTGAACGCGTTCGGCGGGTCGGGAATGACGCCGACATCCAGCGCCGACAGGTGCCGCAGCAGGGGCGTGCCGCGGAGATAGCCGGTGAAGGTGATCGCCTCCTCCAGGCCGAGCTCGCGGCTCAGGTTGCGGAGGCGCGAAAGCTCCGGCCCCTCGCCGATGATGACGCAATGCATGTCGTCGCGGCCGCGGCGCCGCAGCTCGGCCATGGCCTCGACCAGCGAGGCCACGCCGTCCTGCGGCCCCATGATGCCGACATAGCCGACGAGGTGCCGGGCGCGTGCCTTCAGCGCCGGGTCCGGCTCCGCCCGGCGGAATTTTTCGGCTTCGGGATAGCTCTTGACCACCGTCACCCGGTCCGGAGCCATGCCGCCCCGGGAAACGGCCAGCTCGCGGAAGACCTCGTTGGTGGCGATCGAGGCGTCGGCGGCGCGGAAGGTGAGCCGTTCGAACAGGCACATCGCCTTGTAGAGAATGTCCTTGCGGCCGAACTTCGCCACATAGAGCTCGGGGCACAGGTCGTGATGGTCGAACACGAAGCGCGTGCCGAACAGGAGCTTGTGGACGAGCGCCACCGAAAACAGCAGGTCCGGCGGGTTGCAGGCCTGGATCGCGTCGATGCGCTGCCGGCGCCGCGCGCGCAGCGAAAGCCGCATCTGGTGGAACAGGGCGGTGGCGTATTCGCGCAGGTAACCCTTGGTGGAGCGCGCCTCGCGCAGCAGGTGGCGGTAGATATGGACGCCGTCGAGCACCTCGTAGGATTTGAAGTGGCCCTTGCCGGCAGGGCAGATCACCGACACCGCATGGCCGGCGCCGGCCAGCGCGCGCGCTTCCTGCCATACGCGGCGATCGAACGGAACCGGCAGGTTCTCGACCAGGATGAGGATATGGCGCTGCGTTGCGATGGCGATGCCCTCCATCAAAGGGATCGGGGGGACCGGGCGGCCCTGCGGCCGCTCGTCTTGACCGTGGAAACTGTGCTCCAGGCACGATGCGACCCGCCAGTCGGCTATCGGGGGTAGGCAGCTTGCACCTTTAGTTGAAGTATTTTTCGCGGCCGCGCCGCGACTATGCTTCGGCAATTGTTCGATGCCTGATGGTTGCCGCGAAATTGAACCTGGCACATTTTCCCGGGCTGCCTGCGCGCGACGAGGTGAGCCTTTCCCCGATCCTTCCCGGCGACCTCGCCGAGGTTGCGCCGTTCTTGCATCGTGAACTCAATTCCCGGATTTCGCCCGAAAGCTGGGAGCGCGCGATCCGCCCCTCCTGGCCGGTCGAGGCGCCCAATCACGGCTACATGCTGTTGGCCGGCGGCCAGGTGGTGGGCGTGCAGCTCGCCTTCTATGCCGACCGCGTCATCGACGGCAGGCCTGAGCGCTTCTGCAACGTCGCCGCATGGTGCGTGGCGCCCGCCTATCGCGCCCATGGCGTGCGGCTGCTCACCGCGCTGCTGGCGCAGAAGGGCTATACGTTCACCGACCTGTCGCCGAGCGGCAATGTCGTGCCGCTGAACCGGCGGCTGAATTTCCAGATGCTCGACACGGCCTCCTCGCTGGTCGTCAACTGGCCGTGGCCGCGAACCGGCGGGGTGCGCATCCTGTCGGACAGGGCGCAGATCGAGGCCCGGCTCGAAGGGCGGGATCTGGAGATCTTCCGCGACCATGCGCAGGCCATCGCCGCGCATCACCTCGTCATCACAAGCGGGAGCGAAAGCTGCTACGTCATCTTCCGCCGCGAGAGCCGCAAGCGGCTGAGGCTGTTCGCCACCCTGCTTCATGTCGGCAATCCGGCGCTGCTTCGCCGCACCCTGCGCCCTCTGTGCGGCCATCTGCTCACGCATTTCGGCATCGCGGCCACCTTCGTCGAGCATCGCGTCGCCGGCTTCCGCCCGGCGCACGCCATCGCGGCTCAGCCGCGCGTGCGCATGTTCCGCAGCGGCGATCTCGGCGCCGGGCAGATCGACTATCTTTACAGCGAACTGGTCAGCGTTCCGTGGTGAAAGGCGGCCGATGCAACGACATATCAGGACCAATCTGTGCCATCTGATCGAGATTTCCGCGCAGCGCCGGCCCCGGGCGCCGGCCGTCACCTTTCGTAGTGAGCAGATCGGCTACGAGGAGCTGTGGCGGCAGGTCCGCGCCTTCGCCGGCGGGCTCGTGGCGCTGGGGCTGCGGCGCAACGACCGCGTCGCCGTCTTCCTGGAAAAGCGCATCGAGACGGTCGTGGCCATCTTCGGCACCATGGCGGCCGGCTGCGTCGCCGTTCCGGCCAATCCGCTGCTGAAGCCGGCGCAGGTCGCCTACATCATGCGCGACTGCGCGGTGCGGGCGCTGGTGACCTCGCCGGAGCGGCTGGCGCAGATGGGCGACGAGATCGGCCAATGCCCGGCGCTGGAGCATGTGGTGTGCGTCGGTGCAGCGCAGTCTGCACCCATGGCCGGCGCAACGCTGCATGGCTGGGAAGGCTTCGGCCGCGAGCCTTCCGGCGCGCTGCCGCACGAGACCACGGTGGACGCCGACATGGCCGCCATCCTCTACACCTCCGGCAGCACCGGCCGGCCGAAAGGCGTGGTGCTCTCCCACCGCAACATGATCGTGGGCGCCGAGAGCGTCAGTGCCTATCTCAAAAACGGCCCGGCCGATACCATCCTGTCGGTGCTGCCGCTGAGCTTCGATGCCGGCCTCAGCCAGCTCACCACGGCCTTCAACGCCGGCGCCCATGTCGTGCTGATGAACTATCTGGTGCCGGCCGACGTGCCGCGTCTTTGCCGGCGTCACCGCGTCACCGGCATCACCGCCGTGCCGCCCTTCTGGATCAAGGTGGCCGAGCTGGACTGGCCGGCGGAGGCCGCATCCGGCCTGCGCTATTTCGCCAATACGGGCGGGCGCATGCCCAAGGCGACGCTCGACAAGTTGCGCCGGCATTTTCCGCGCGCGCTGCCCTATCTCATGTACGGGCTCACCGAGGCGTTCCGCTCGACCTACCTGCCGCCGTCGGAGGTCGACCGCCGGCCGGATTCGATCGGCAAGGCCATTCCCAATGCCGAGATCATGGTGGTGCGGCCGGACGGCAGCCCGTGCGGCCCCGGCGAGGAAGGTGAGCTGGTGCATCGTGGGCCGCTGGTGGCGCTGGGCTACTGGAACGACGCAGCGCGCACCGCCGAGCGCTTCCGCCCGTCGCCCGGCCAGCCGGGCGGGGTGCCGGCCGACCGCGCCGTGTTCTCGGGCGACACCGTGGTCAGGGACGCCGAGGGGTTCCTCTACTTCGTCGGCCGCCGCGACGAGATGATAAAGACGTCCGGCTACCGGGTGAGCCCGACCGAGATCGAGGAGGCCGCCTATGCCACCGGACTGGTGGGAGATGCGGTCGCGCTCGGCCTGGATGACGCGGAGCTGGGGCAGCGCGTGGTTCTGGTGGCCAGCCCAGTGGATGGCGGCGGCCTCGCCCGGGAGCAACTCGTGGCGGCGCTGCGCGCACGGCTGCCGCAATACATGGTTCCCTCGCGCATCGTCGAGATGGCCGCGATTCCCACCTCGCCGAACGGCAAGTTCGACCGCGTCCGGCTGCGGCAGGAGCTGGAGCCCGAAGCCGGAAAGACGGAGGCGGTCTCCGTAAAAGATCATGCTGAAGCGACCGGATAGCGCGCCGGCGGTGCATCCGGCCATCGCCGCCTTCGCAACGGTGGAGGGGCGCCTCTGCGTCGGCGGCGTGCCCATCGACCGGCTGGCGGCGCGTGTCGGCGCCACGCCCTGTTTCGCCTACGACCGCGGGCTGCTGACGCAGCGCCTCGCACGGCTGCGCTCGCTTCTGCCCGAGGACCTGCTGCTGAAATATGCCGTCAAGGCCAACCCGATGCCGGCTGTCGTGCAGCATCTGGCCGGGCTGGTGGACGGCTTCGACGTCGCCTCGGCGCTGGAAATGAAGGTCGCCCTCGACACGGCGGTGCCGGCCGGCGGGGTGAGCTTCGCCGGCCCCGGCAAGACCGATGCGGAGCTGGCGCAGGCGGTGGCCGCGGGGGTCATGGTCGAGATCGAATCCCTCAACGAGGCAAGGCGCGTCGCCGAAGCCGGCGCGCGGCTGGGCGAGCGGCCGCGCGTGGCGCTGCGCGTCAATCCGGATTTCCAGGTCAAGGGGTCCGGCATGCGCATGGGCGGCGGCCCGCAGCAGTTCGGCATGGATGCCGAGGCCGTGCCGGCGGCGCTGGGCGAGCTTGCCGGCGCTGGGCTCGATTTCCAGGGCTTCCACGTCTTCGCCGGCTCGCAGAACCTTCATGCCGGCATATTGTGCGAGGCCCAGGAAAGGACGGTGGAGCTGTTCCTGCGCCTGGCCGAGGGCGTTGCCGATCCGATCCGCTATCTGAACCTCGGCGGCGGCTTCGGCATCCCCTATTTCGACAGGGACGAGCCGCTCGACCTGGCGCGGGTGGGTGGCAATCTGGAAGAGCTGCTGGCGCGGCGGCTCAGGCCCGCCTTTCCGCAGGCCGGCGTCCATATCGAGCTGGGGCGCTACATCGTCGGCGAATGCGGCGTCTACGTCACCCGCGTGGTGGACAGGAAGGTGTCGCGCGGCCGCACCTATCTGGTGGTCGATGGCGGCCTGCACCATCAGCTCGCCGCCTCCGGCAATCTCGGACAGGTCATCCGGCGCAACTATCCCGTCGCAGTCGGCAGCCGCATGGGCGAGGCGGCCAGCGAGACCGTGTCCGTCGTCGGCTGCCTGTGCACGCCGCTCGACCTGCTGGCGGACCAGGTGGAACTGCCGCATGCCGAGATCGGCGACCTCATCGTCCTGTTCCAGGCCGGCGCCTATGGGCTGACGGCGAGCCCGACCGCCTTTCTCGGCCACCCCTTGCCTGCCGAGGTCCTGGTGTGAGCGGCAAGCCCTCCGGCGTATGTGCTACTCCCGCATTCCCCCCTTGGCCAAGTGCAGCCTCGCGCGCGGCGCATGCTAGCGTTCGCCGTCATGGGTGAGGGAGCATGCGTGCGCGATGATGACGACGGAAACAGCCACCTTCGATGACGTTCGCGACCTGATCGTGGCGACGCTCGGGCTCGAGGCGGACCGGCGCGAGACCCTGAAGCCATGGACGCCGCTGTTCGGCGGCATTCCGGAATTCGATTCCCTTGCCGTGGTGACGCTGGCGGCGGCGCTGGAGCAGCATTTCGGCTTCGAGATCGACGGCGAGGAATTCACCGCCGAGATATTCGACACGGTCGGTTCGCTGTCGGATTTCGTCGATCGCAGCCGGCATTGAGTGATGAAGGCCGGTCCCCTGAGCGCGGCCGCCGAGGAGGCATCGCCGATGAGTTCCCGCAGCGTGCGTGCGGTCGTCGTGACCTACAACAGCGCCCCGGTCCTGCCCGGCCTGCTGGATTCGCTGACGGCCGGGGCCTGCGGCGTGGACGATTTCGGCGTCATCGTCGCGGACAACAATTCGCGCGACCGTTCCGTCGAGATCGCCTGTGCCCATCCTCTGCGCCCGGCGGTCGTGACCATGGGGCGCAATGCCGGCTATGCGGCGGCCATCAACGCGGCCGGTGAGGTGGCCGGCGACAAGGCGCATCTGCTCATCCTCAATCCCGACCTGCGGCTGGCCGAAGGGGCGGTGCTGCGGCTTCTCGATCACGCCTGCCGGCCGGGCGTGGGCATCGCGCTGCCGCGCAACCTCAGGGAGGACGGAAGCCTCGACCCCACCGTGCGCCGCGAGCCGTCGCTGGCGACGGCGTGGTGCGACGGCCTGCTGGGCGGAACGCTGGCCGGCCGCCTCGGGCTCGGCGAGATCGTCGCCGACCCGGCCGTCTACGCCCGCGCCGGCGCGGTGGACTGGGCGACCGGCTCGGCCCTGCTGATCGCGCCGCAGGCGCGCCGGGCGGCGGGCGACTGGGACGAGACTTTCTTTCTCTACAGCGAGGAGGTGGACTACCAGCGCCGGGTGCGCGAGGCGGGCTTGAAGATCGTCTTCGTGCCGGAAGCCGAGGTCACGCATGCCGGCGGCCATTACCGGGCCGACCCGCGCCTCTACGCGCTGCTGACCACCAATCGCATCCGCTATTTCCGCCGCAATCACGGCCCGCTCACCAGCCTTCTCTTCCGCGGCGGCGTTGCCGCGGGCGAGGCGCTGCGGTCCTGGCGCGGCCGCGCCAACCGGGCCGCGCTGGCCTGCGCGCTGGCGCCGCTGAAGCCCGCGCTGTCGTTCAGGAACGATTAGAGCAATTCCAGGAAAAGTGGGAACCGGTTTTCCGCCCGGAATTGCGTAGAAACAACAAGATGGAGCGTTTCCGGAGAAAAGCGGAACGCTCCAGTTCCGGGAGCGGAGCGACGATGCGCATCGTCAACTTCCACGGCATCGGCGCGGCGCGGCGCATGCTGGAGCCGGGCGAAGCGCGCTACTGGCTGGATGAGCAGCGTTTTTGCGCCATGCTCGACCGCATCGCTGCCCATGCCGAGCGCGGCCTGCTGCGCCTGACCTTCGACGACGGCAACATCTCGGACCTCGCAATCGCCGCGCCCGAGCTGGACAAGAGGGGGCTGCGCGCCGCGTTCTTCGTGCTGGCGGGCCGCATCGGCCGGCCCGGCTCGCTCGCCGGTGCCGACATCCGCGAATTGCTGGCCATGGGCATGGAGATCGGCAGCCACGGCTTCGACCATGTCGACTGGACGGGCCTGTCGCCGCGCCGGCTGGAGCAGCAGCTCCGCGGCTCCCGGCAAGTCATCGAGGACGTGGCCGGGGTGGCGGTGCGGGCGGCGGCGATCCCCTTCGGCCGCTACAACGCCGCCGTCATCCGTGCGCTGCGGGCGGCGGGGTATTCGCAGGCTTATTCCAGCGACGGCGGCGACGCTTCGGCGCTGGCCTATCCCAGGCCGAGAAGGACGATCGTTTCGGACATGTCCGCCATCGAGGCCGAGGCGGTTCTGGCCGGGCGCATGCCGTGGCCGCGCCGGGCGCGCCGATGGGTGTCCATGGCGGCGAAACACGCGTTCTGACGAATGGTGGGCTGACGAATGGCGGGCTGACGAATTGCGGGTGCTTCCGGCTCAGCCGTCCTGATCGCCTGCGGCCTGCGGCCGTTCCCTCGCGCGCCGGAATACCGTGTCGTCGAAGATGACGGTGTCGGCGTCCGGCGCCGACATGGTGCGGGGCTGCTCGTCGTCGCAGACGAAGACCGGCCAGGCCTGCGCATAGCAGGCCTGCTCGCTGCACAGGCTCGACACGCAGTTTCCCGTGGTGAGCTTGAACACGCCGTCCTCCATGCGCCGCAGCGTGTCTCCGTTCTCCGCCCGCCACAGAAACGGCACGCCCGCCGGGGGAACCAGCGTGCCGCGCGGCAGCGGAGCCCCGAACATCGCCCGCTGCTTGAGTGCGGACATCGCCGCCGCATACTCGGCCACGGAGGCGGGCAGCAGCGCCGGCGGCGGCCCGAACAGGGCGGGCGATCCCGCCCTTGCCGGCACCGCCACGGCGAGGGCGGCGAGCAGGAGCCCCGCGGGCGAAAATCGCCGCCCGGGCCGCGCCGGTCTACGTCGAAGAACCGATCCCGCCCGCATCAGGCCTCAGCCTCCGAAGCTGCGTGCCAGCGCAGGCGGCGATCGGCCGTCACCTCGGCCACCACCTCCTCGCCCACGGTGTCGCGCCCCTCCGCGAAGGCATGCACCAGCGCATAGTCGCAAATCTGGTTGATGACGCGCGGCAGGCCGCGGCTGGCCTCGAAGACGAGGTCGCAGGCGCCGGGCACGAAGATCTCGCGCCTGGCGCCGGCCACGCGCAGCCGGTGGACGATATAGTCGCGCACCGCCTCGCGGGGCATGCCGGCGAGATGGAAGTCGGCCGCCACGCGCTGGGAAAATTGCAGCAATTTCGGCTGCCCGATCATGGCGCGAAGCTCCGGCTGGCCGACCAGCACGATCTGCAGCCGCTCGCTGTCGCCGCCGTTCAGGTTGGACAGGCAGCGCAGCTCCTCCAGCATGGCGGCGGACAGGTTCTGCGCCTCGTCGACCACCAGCACGCAGCGCCGCCGCTGGGCCCAGCGCGCGGCAAGGAAGGCCTCGAACTGCGAGAAGAGCCTGACCTGGGACATGCGTTCGCCCAGCGGCTGGCCGAAGGCGGCAAGCGCCCAGTTGAGCATGGCGCCGCTGCGGCCATGGGCGTTGGCGATCATGCCGATGTCGATCTCTCCCGACACCGCCCGCAGAAGATGCTGGATCAGGGTGGTCTTGCCGGCCCCCACCTCGCCGGTGATGAGGATGATGGGCGCGAAGCTGACAAGGCCGTATTCCAGCATGGAATAGGCGCGCAGGTGGTTTTTCGACCAGAAAATGAAATGCGGGTCCGGAAGCAGGCTGAACGGCTTGCCTTCAAGGCCGAAATGCGCGGCGTAGATCGTCGATCGGCATGGAAGCTCAATACCCATACTCATCCTGCGTATATCTGCACTTGTTCAGGACGACACCGAGCAGGTTGGTGCGTTCCGAAAGATCCCGCTCGCACAAATCCACCTCCGGCAGCTTGGTCGCTTCGGCCGCGGCGACGAGGATAGCGCAGTCGACATTGGGGAGGAAAGCCATCACGTCGTCGCTGCACAGCATCGGCGGCAGGTCATAGACGATGACGTCGGGCTGCAGCCGGCGGCGCATCTCCTTCAGCACGTCGCCGGTCCGGCTGCTCTGCAGCAGTTCCGAGGAAAGGCCGACGGGCCGGGTATTCGCGGCTATGGCCAGATTTTCGGCGTAGCGCACGAAAACGCCTTCGGTCGGCGCAAGGCCTTTCAGCAACCGCTCCACGGAAGGGGCGTTGCTGGCTCCCAGCAGATGGTTGACGCGCGAGCGCTTGAGGTCCAACTCGAGCAGCAGCGTGCGGCAGTCCTTCTGGTGCGCCAGGCTGAAGGCGAGGTTGAGGGCGACGACCGTCTTGCCGCATCCGGCCGTGGGCGAGGTGATGGCGACCGAGGTCCAATTGTTCTGGCGCATGATCTGGAGGACGCGGGTGCGCAGCATGCCGAAGGCGGCGCTGGCCGGATCCGACCGCGTCGCGGTGACGATGCGGTTCTCGGCAAGGGCCGCCGGGTCCGGCGCGCGTTCCGCCAGTTTCGACCAGATCACCTCCACCGCCGGCTCCCGCGGATGGCCGAAGGCCAGCAATGTCTGGTCCTGCCTTTGCCTGGCCTTTTCCAGGGCAACCTGAATGTGCTCCATGCTCCGCTTGCTCCCGCCGCCTGTTTCAATCCGCATCGCCGACCTACATGCCGACCTACATGGCCAACCCGTATCCGAAGGCGCTGGCGACCTTTCCGAACAGCGCGTTCAGCGGCGCCACGCGGGTCGCCAGCAGCACCAGCGCCGGCAAGGCCGAAGCCATCGCAATCGACGCGACCGCGGCGCCGATGCGCCTGTTGCGGATCTCGGCCCGGGTGCGGATATAGGGGATCGTCGCCAGCGGCTGGGCTTCCAGCAGGTCGGCCAGTTCCTTCGGCCGCCGAATGGTGCCGTCGAGCATTTCCATGAGCACGAACAGGCCGAGCGCGGCGGCAACGCCGGCGACCAGGCCGAGCGCGGCGATGCGCAGCCGGTGGGGCCGGATCGGCTTCTCCGGCGGGGCTGCGGCCTCCACCACGGACATGCGGCTGCCCTTGGCGTTGGCCTCGATCTGCTTGCCGGTCGAAGCCTCGGCCAGCTTGGCGACGGCGATGTTGTACTGGGCCTGGATGTTCTGGCGGTTGCGCTCCATGGCGGACAGCGCCGTCTCGTTGGCCGGTGTCGCGGCGATCGATTTTTCCAGCAGGTCCAGGCCGGCGGCTATGGCCTTCCGTTCCTCCGCGATCGCCTTCAGGCGATCGTCTATCTCGGAAATCTGGAGGTCCATTTCCGTGGGGGCGGCCGCGGCGCCGGCATCGTCGGTCTGGCGGGCCTTGATGCTGTCCTTGAGGGCGGCGATCCGCGCGCGCAGCGCCACGATGCCGGGGCTCGCCTCGGAAAACATGACGAGCTGGCTCGACAGGGTGCGGTTGAGGTCTTCCAGCGTCTGCTGCTCGGGCGAAAGCGGGCCTGCGCCGGCGGCGACCCGTCCCGTCGCCTCGAAGGCGCGCAGCAGGTTGATGCGCCTCGTGCGCAGCGCCGATTCCTCGCGTTCGAGCATCAGCAGCCGTTCCTGCTGGTTGCTCTGCTGGGTGCGGCGGAAGCCGATGCTGTCCGGCAGCGCGCCTTCGTTGGCGTTCTTGAATTTCAGGATGCCCGCCTCGATGCCGGTCAGTTCGCGGCCCAGCCTGGCGACCTCGCCGGTGAAGAATTGCAGGGTGTCGCTGGCGCGGTCCGTGCGCAGGCTGACGTTCTTGTCCAGGATCACTGACACGAACTCGTTGGCTACGCGGGCGGCCAGATCCGGCCGGCGCGCGTCGAAGGAGACGGTGAACATGGAGGCCCCCTGTTCCGGGGCGGCGGGCTGGATCTGCTCTATGGTCGTGCGTGCGCGCATGTCGTCGACGATGTCGTCGTCGGAAAGCCGGGCGGCCCTGCTGCCGTAGATGTCCAGCCGACGCGCGAAATCGAGGAGGTTCTCGCGGGTGGTGAGCTTCTCCTGGACGATCTGCACCTGCTGCCAGGGGTCCGCCGGAACGGTCGAGCGGGCGAGCTCGGAGGGGATCTGCGGCGCTTCCACGAGGATCTTGGCACTGGCGCGGTAGACGGGCGGCAGCATGTAGGCGACGGCGATGCCGATGGCCGTGATCGAGGCCGCCGCAAGGGCGAGCCAGGGCGCCCGGCGCCAGAGCAAGGAAAGGTAGAAGCGCATGTCGGCGTCGTTCATCGCGGCTGCCCGTCCGGTCGGCTGGCCGGCATATGCCGGCCCCCCGATCTTCACGCCTCGCCCGCCGGCACGATAGACAGCCCATAGGCGTGCCCGGTGGAGCGGGCCGCTCCCTTCTACCTCTTGCGGGGTAAGCGGCGGCACGCCCGCAGCAGGAGGACGCGTCCTTGAACCGTCATCCGGCCATCTCCCGGCCGTGACGCGATCCTTTCCGATAGCCGGAGTGCCGACCGATCCTACGGCCTGAAGGCCGCGACTTCCCTGCGCAGCCTGCGCAGGAACGTGGCCTGCTGCTGAAGCGACAGCAGCCGCTGCGTGCAGGCCATGAGCGAAGCCGTCATCTCGTCGGCCCGTTCCGACAGGGCTTCGGTCTGCTCGTTCTCGAATTCCTCAAGCGAGAAGGCGGCGTTGTCGGCCACGCGCTGGTAGCGCGCCAGCAGGCCGGCGCTCTCGGCCTCCAGCTCTTCCAGCAATTCGTCCAGCATCGTCGCCAGACGGCCGAAGCGCGCGGCGTCGGTTTCGCTGTCCCGCGCCGGGTTCCTCGTCCTGAAGCTGAAGGCCATCTGCTCCTCCTTGTGCGAGCAAGACGTGCGCCGACGACTTGCCTTCAAGACTGCCGCTGCATTGCGGCCGCCATATGTCTTCCGACGGCCGGATCGCCAGTGCCGATCCTGCGGGAGGTGGTGGCGCCCGCACCGCCGTACTCCCCCTCCTCCTGCGTCCGCCTGATGCCTCGGCGAAGCACCGCCGCCCGAGGGGGAGTGTGTTCTCCCAATGGTCGATACCTGCGCCGATCCCAATATCTAGATCGAATTTCTTATAGATTTGGATAATTTCCAAAACATATCATGGTTTACATGAAATTAAATCAAGAAATTTCTGCCGTTTAGTTTTCAAAACAGATTTCTATTCACCCTGATTAATCTTGAAAAACAGAGATGAATGCCTGGAGGCGTTATGCTTGGGAATGTTCCTGGCAATTATTTGCCTTGGCAGGCCGCGCCTGCTTCCATGGCGCGCCGGCGCCGGTCGGAAAGGCGCTTCTATCTCGGCGCCAAGCGGGCGCTCGACCTTCTCGTCATCCTGGCGGCCGCTCCCGTCGCGCTTCTCGTCATCGGCTGCCTGGCCGCCGCCGTGAGCCTGGATGGCGGCAGGGCCTTCTATGGCCAGCGCCGGCTCGGCAAGGACGGCTCCGTCTTCATGCTCTGGAAGCTGCGCTCCATGATCCCCGACGCCGAACAGCGGCTGGAGCAGCACCTCGCGCAGGATCCCGCGGCCCGGAAGGAGTGGGAAAGCACGCAGAAGCTCAGGCATGACCCGCGCGTGACCTGGCTCGGGCAGTATCTGCGGAAATATTCCCTCGATGAGCTGCCGCAGCTCTGGAACGTCTTCCTCGGGCAGATGAGCCTGGTCGGGCCGCGCCCGATGTTTCCCGAGCAGCGGGGGCTCTATCCCGGAACCGCCTATTTCGACATGCGTCCGGGCCTGACCGGGCTGTGGCAGATCAGCGAGCGCAACCGCTGCTCGTTTGCCGAGCGCGCGGCATACGACACCACCTATGCCGGGACCATGTCGCTCCACACCGATCTGGCGATCCTGCTGAAGACCGTCACCGTGGTCGTGCGGGGAACCGGCGTCTAATGCATGCCTCCCGAAAGCGGGAACCGGTTTCGGGATAAAGACATGCGTAAACTCAAGAACCTGAAGCGTACGGAGCGAATCTGAAAGATCGCGGCACGCTTTATAGTTCGTCACGAAGACTTCGTCACCTACGACCGAAGGTCACTACGACTGGGGCCGTGATGCACTTCTTGCCGTCCCGCCTGCTTCCCGAGCCGCCGGGGATCGACCTGCCAGGTGGAAGGAAAGATGCCGGCTGCGGGCCTTTTGCGGCCCGTCAGCCGCCTCCCTCCAGCATGCTGCTAGCTGAGCGGTTCGCCGCTCCAGTTCGGCAGACGCTGCGTCGCGCCATGGTTTTCCGCCGGCAGCAGGTCCCTGATCTTGAAGGCGACCTCGGTGCGGTTGGTGGCCTTGAGCTTCTTCATGATGTTGCGGATGTGCACCTTGACCGTGCTTTCGCGCAGGTTGAGCTCATAGGCGATGATTTTGTTGGCCTTGCCCCGGCGCAGGGCCTCGACCACCTCGGCCTGCCGCAGGGTGAAGATGCCGGCGAGAGGCCGGGCGGTTTCGCGGCTCGATTCCAGGATCTGGCGAACCGCCATGACGCTGCTGGCAGGTACGAAAATGCCGCCGGCCAGGGTCAGCTCGATCAGCTCCACGCAGACGCGGATGCCGACGGTGGAGGGTATGTAGCCGCGCGCGCCGCATTCCAGGGCCTTGAGGATCTGGGCCAGGTCGTCCGTGTCGGCCAGGATGATGACCGGCACGTTCTTGAAGCCGGAAACGAGCTTGCGGATCTCGTCGGCCACGGCGTCCTCGCCGACATTGCGGCCGCCGACATTGAGCAGGATCGCCGCAAGCGGCGGATACTGATCCTTGACGCGCCGCCATTCCTCGAGCGAGCCGACCGCGAGCACCTTGGTGGTCGGCCTGTGCGCCGCGATCCCTCTGGCGAAGAATTCGCGGTCGAGCGCGCGGCTGTCGATGATGACGAGCGAACGCTCCGTTTCCTTCAGGGCGTCCGCATCCGGCCACCCTGGTGGAATTCCCGGGTCCAGCAACGCGGCCGCCGAGGCCACGGGCATGTTTCTTCCGTTTGTGCTGATTGCTGAATTCATGGCTTGCCCCCAATTCATTCAGACGGTGTTTCTGTCATCGCCCGCAAAACCTGTCGTGAAAGCTCGCGGCGATCGATTTGAGATGGAGATAGTCCAAGGACTTCTGCACCGGAAAGCCCGAACCCGCCGCCCACTTCATGGCGAAGAAGGTTTTTCCCGGCACCAATGAATATACAGGTTGATCAGCTTCGAGCATTGATCCATGTTAATGTGTATAGTAAAATTCTTCTAGATAAATCTATTTAGGCTTAACAAAAATCAATTCTGCTTATAATAACAGTATTACTTCACATTTACTTACATAAAACAAGCTGAAACTACATTCACGAAGCCGTGAATTACGTAATTATATAATTATAAGGGAAACTTTTTACCTATTATTAAGTATATAAACGCATACTGGATATATAGTTTAGAACGATTCTATCGATTCCTTATAGGTTATCGAACATAAATTTCTACGGGAATTTTAAAACGATTAATAAATAACGTAGGTTGATGGCGGATCGATATGGTCGCTTCTCTGCCTGGGAAATAAGCTTTGGTCTTCGCAGTTCGGCCGGTCGCAATTCCCGCAGATGAATCAATGGAACGGCCAGCTTATCGGCGATAGAGGTGTCGTCTTCCTCCTAAGGTTGTTTTCGATAAGGTTCGAGTTGCAACCTTAAAAATGCCGAAACGCGTGGAGTTGCTATGAAATCGCGCCTCGCCGCGCTCTTCATGCCGTGCTATTTATGGTTGCAGCTCGCGTTTTCCGTCGAAACCGTGTCATGCAACCATGCCTTCGTAGGAGAGATCATACGCGGGCTTCTACGAATTGGGTAGCACGGAGCAGGCGCCCCGCCCGTGGCGGGAGGATGCCGGCATTGCCGGTCCGGCGTGCGTAGGGGCTGAGCTTGCGGCGCGGCCTTGCCGTCAGTTCGTGCGGCCGGCGCGCGCCAGGCCATGCGCCACCAGCCGGTCGATGATCTCGGCATAGCCGACGCCGCTTGCCGCCATGGCCTTGGAATACATGCTGATGTCGGTGAAGCCGGGAATGGTGTTGAGCTCGTTGACGAGGATGCGCATGTCCGGCGTGACGAAGAAATCGGCGCGCGCCATACCGTCGCAGCCGAGCGCGCGGAAGGCCTTGGCCGCCGTCGCCCGGATTTCGTCCTCCACCCTGCCCGGCAGGTCTGCGGGCACCTGCAGCGCCGCGCCGTCCTCGTCGATATATTTGGCGTCGTAGGTGTAGAAGCCATGGCTTTCGGCCGGCACGATCTCGCCCGTGCGGGATACGAACAGGCCGCCGCCCTGCGGGTCCTCCAGCACGCTGCATTCGATTTCGCGGCCCTGGATGAACTCCTCGGCCAGCAGCTTGCTGTCGTGCCTGAAGCCTTCGGCCAGCGCGGCTTCGTAGTCCCCGGCGGTCGCCACCTTGCTGACCCCGACGGAGGAGCCCTGCCGGGCCGGCTTGACGAACAGCGGCAGGCCCAGCCTGTCCCGCAATTCGGCGAAGGCGGGCACGGCATCGGCAAGGATGGTGACCGAGCGGGCCGTCGGCACGCCCGCCTCCTTCAGCAGCCGCTTGGCGATGTCCTTGTCGAGCGCGGCCGCCGAGCCCAGTATGCCGCAGCCGGCCAGCGGCACGCATGCCACCTCGGCCAGGCCCTGCACCGCGCCGTCCTCGCCATGCAGGCCGTGCAGGACCGGGAACAGGATGTCGATCTTCTCCATCTCGTGCGGCGTGACGGCGGCCGGGATGGCCAGCATCCGCCCCCGCCCGCCCGGCAGAAGGCTCACTTCCGTGCCGCTCGAAGGCCTCGCCAGCGCGCCGTCTTCATAGCCGCCCAGCAGCCATTGCCCCTGCCGGGTCACGAAGATGGGCACCGCATCATATCTGGCCGGGTCCAGCGCGCGCATGACGTTGGTCGCCGAAAGCACGGAGACGTCGTGCTCGGCGGAGCGGCCGCCATAGAGCACGGCGATGCGCAGTCTGCGGGCGGAAGCGGTCATGAGTGCCTCACCTGGAGCGTTTCCGCTTTTCTCCGAATCTATCTGAATCGCGAGAACGCTCTATCTTGTTGTTTTTACGCAATTCCGGACGGAAAACCGGTTCCCGCTTTTCCTGGAATTGCTCTAATGCGCCTCGTCCCAATTGTCGGCGGCGCGCGCATCGACCTTCAGCGGCACGTCGAGCGACACCGCCGGCATCGGCGCGTTCTCCATGACGTCGCGCACCACGGGGATGGTGGCCTCCACCTCTTCCTCGGCGGTCTCGAAGATCAGCTCGTCATGCACTTGCAGCAGCATGCGCGCCGAAAGGCCTGCCCCGGCCAGCGCCGCGTCCATGCGCACCATGGCGCGGCGGATGATGTCGGCCGCGGTGCCCTGCAGGCGGGCGTTGATCGAGGCGCGCTCGTTGAAGGCGCGCACCGAGGGGTTGGGCGAGCGGATTTCCGGATAGTGGATGCGGCGGCCGAACACCGTTTCCACATAGCCGTTCTCGCGCGCATAGGTCTTGGTGATGTCGATATAGTCGCGGATGCCGGGAAAGCGCTCGAAATACTTCTTGATGTAGGCCCCCGCCTCCTCGCGCGAAATCGAGAGCTGGTTGGCCAGGCCGAAGGCCGAGATGCCGTAGATGATGCCGAAATTGATCGCCTTGGCGCGGCGGCGCACCTCCGAGGGCATGCCCTCCACCGGCACGCCGAACATTTCCGACGCGGTGATGGCGTGGATGTCGGCGCCCTCGGCGAAGGCCTGCTTGAGCTGGGCGATGTCGGCGACATGGGCCAGCACGCGCAGCTCGATCTGGCTGTAGTCGGCCGAGATCAGCTTGTTGCCCTTCTCGGCGATGAAGGCCGTCCTGATCCTACGGCCCTCGGCCGTGCGCACCGGAATGTTCTGCAGGTTCGGGTCGGAGGAGGAAAGCCGCCCGGTGGTGGTGGCGGCCAGCGCGTAGGAGGTGTGCACGCGCCGGGTTTCGGGATGGATGAAGCCCGGCAGCGCGTCGGTGTAGGTGGATTTCAGCTTGGTGAGCTGGCGCCAGTCGACGATCTTGCGCGGCAGCTCGTGGCCCTCGGCGGCCAGGTCCTCCAGCACCTGTGCGGAGGTGGACCATTGCCCGGTCTTGGTCTTGGAGCCGCCGGGCAGGCCCATGCGGCCGAACAGGATGTCGCCGAGCTGCTTGGGCGAGCCGATGGTGAACTTCTCGCCGGCCAGCCGGTAGATCTCGTCCTCCAGCCTGGCCGCGCCCTGGGCCAGCTCGCCCGACAGGCGCGACAGGATCTGCCGGTCCACCGAGATGCCGCGCTGCTCCATCTTCGCCAGCACCGGCACCAGCGGCCGCTCCAGCCGCTCGTAGACGGAGACCAGCCCCTTGGCGGCCAGCCGCGGCTTCAGTACCTGCCAGAGCCTGAGCGTCACGTCGGCGTCCTCGCCGGCGTAGCGGGTGGCCTTGTCGATATCGACCTGCTCGAAGCCGATGAAGCTCTTGCCCGACCCCGCCACTTCCTTGAAGTGGATGGTCCTGTGGCCGAGCCATTTTTCCGACAGCGCGTCCATGCCGTGGCCGCCGGAGGTGCCGGCGTCGAGCACGTAGGAGATCAGCATGGTGTCGTCATAGGGCGCGATGTCGATGCCGTGCCGGTGCATGATGACGAGGTCGTATTTCAGGTTCTGCGCGATCTTGAGGACGGAGCTGTCCTCCAGCAGCGGCTTCAGCGCGGCCAGCGCATCGCGGACCGGGATCTGGTCCTCGACCAGTCCGCCGCCGAGCAGATCGTCCTGTCCGCGCTTGTGGCCGAGCGGAATGTAGGCCGCGCGGCCCGGCCGGGTGGCCAGCGAGACGCCGCACAGCTCCGCCTGCATGGGGTCCAGCGAGGTGGTCTCGGTGTCGAAGGCGAGGAGGCCCGCCTCGCGCGCCTCGGCGATCCATTCATGCAGCGTGTCGAGGTCGCGGATGCAATGATAGGCGCCGGTGTCGATCTTGTCGGCCACGGCAGCCTCGGCGCGCAGGGCAGCCAGCAGGGAAGGGGTGTCGCCTTCTTCCTTTGGCGGCGGGGCGGGCGCGGTCGTGTCGTCATCCGCGGCAATGCCCGCTTCGCCGGGCTTGGGGCCTGCGCCCACGTCCGGCCCATGCGCGGTGTCGCCCCGCTCGACGGGCACGTCGGCCGCCTCGATCGCGGCGGGGTCGGCGCCGGTCGCCTCGGCCACGCGGCGGGTCAGGGTGGAGAATTCCATCGCCTTCAGGAAGGAGATCAGCCGGGGCCCGTCCGGCGGCTGCAGGACGAGGTCGTCGAGGTTCTCCTTCATGGAGACATCGTTCTTCAACGTCACCAGATCGCGCGAGATGCGCACCTTGTCGGCGTTGTCGATGATGGACTGGCGCCGCTTCTCCTGCTTGATCTCGGCCGCGCGCTCCAGCAGCACGTCCAGCGTGCCGAACTGCTCCAGAAGCTGCGCGGCGGTCTTGGGCCCGATGCCGGGCACGCCCGGCACGTTGTCGATCGAATCGCCGGTCAGCGCCTGGAGATCGATCATCTTTTCCGGCGGCACGCCCCATTTCTCGATCACTTCGGGAATGCCGATCTGGCGGTCCTTCATGGGGTCGTACATCCACACCGTCGGCCCAACGAGCTGCATCAGGTCCTTGTCGGAGGAGATGATGGTGGTGTCGCCGCCGGCCTCGCTGGCCAGCCGGCAATAGGTGGCGATGATGTCGTCGGCCTCGAAGCCTTCCATCTCGATGCAGGGCAGGTTGAAGGCGCGCGTGGCATGCCGGATCAGCCCGAACTGCGGGACGAGGTCCTCCGGCGGCGCCGAGCGGTTGGCCTTGTATTCGGGGTAGAGGTCGTTGCGGAAGGTCTTCGACGAATAGTCGAAGATGACGGCGAAATGCGTGGGCGTGATGCCCACGTCGGTATCGCGGGCGTCGCGCATCAGCTTCCACACCATGTTGCAGAAGCCGAGCACCGCGTTTGTCGGCAGGCCGTCCGACTTGCGGCTGAGCGGCGGCAGCGCGTGATAGGCGCGGAAGATGTAGCCGGAGCCGTCGACGAGGAAGAGGTGATCGCCTTTTTTCATGGGGAGAGCCGTAGCGCGAGGGCGGGGGCCTGTCCACGGCAAAGGCGCAGCCTGCCGCAATGCCCTGACAGGAGAAGTCTTTCTGTGGAGCGGGTCCTTCGATAGGCCGCACCCGGATCGGAACGGGCGGCCGGAGGGCGTAGGAGCGATCACGCCCATGTTACAAAGATGTAATGTTCGTGCCCTTGAATCGCCACGTTCCCGGACACAAATTACGGGCATCGGCAGTTTTCGCCGAAGTCCGGAGCAAGGCCCGTCCCCCGCCTATGCCGGACACTGCGGC
>DAOKZN010000009.1:0-20215 GCA_035325625.1 Mesorhizobium sp.
GCTCAACATCGCCGAGAAGGGCCATCGCATCGCCGTCTTCAACCGCACCGCCGCGCGCACCGACGCCTTCATGGCCGATGCGGGCGCGGTCGCCGACCGCATCGTGCCCTGCCACAGCCTGGCCGAGCTGGCGGAGGCGATCCGGCCGCCGCGCCCGGTCATCATCATGGTGGTGGCGGGCAAGCCGGTGGACGAGCAGATCGCCGCTCTGCGCGAGGTGCTTTCCGCCGACGACATCGTCATCGACGCCGGCAACGCCAATTTCCACGACACGGTCCGCCGCTTCAAGGAACTGGAGGGCTCCGGCCTGACCTTCATCGGCATGGGCGTGTCGGGCGGCGAGGAGGGCGCGCGCCACGGCCCCTCGATCATGGTCGGCGGCACGGAAGAGTCGTGGCGGCGGGTGGAGGGCGTGCTCACCGCCATCTCCGCCAAGTTCAAGGGCGAGCCCTGCGCGGCATGGCTGGGTCCGGACGGTGCCGGCCATTTCGTCAAGACCATCCACAACGGCATCGAATATGCCGACATGCAGATGATCGCCGAGATCTACGGCATATTGCGCGACGGGCTGGGCATGGGGCCGAAGCAGATCGCGCCGGTGTTCGCCGGCTGGAACGAGGGCCGGCTCAACTCCTACCTCATCGAGATCACCGCCACGGTGCTCGCCGCCGACGACCCGCAGACCGGCCGCCCGGTGGTGGACGTCATCCTCGACCGCGCCGGCCAGAAGGGCACCGGCAAATGGTCGGTGATCGAGGCGCAGCAACTCGGCATTCCTGCCACCGCCATCGAGGCGGCGGTGGCGGCGCGCGTGCTTTCCTCCATGAAGGACGAGCGGCTGGCGGCCGAAAAGCTTTACGGCGCCGGCGCGGGGCAAATTTCCGAGCCGCGGGAGGCGCTGCTGAAGGACCTCGAGCTCGCCCTGTTCGCCGGCAAGATCGCCGCCTATGCGCAGGGCTTCGCCGTGATGGCGGGGGCGTCGAAAGAATTTTCCTGGAACCTGCCCCTGCCCACCATCGCCAGGATCTGGCGGGCCGGCTGCATCATCCGCTCGCAGATGCTGGACCTGATGGCGGATGCCTTCGGCGGGCAGGGCGCGCCCGCCAATCTGCTGACGGCGCCGGCCTTCGTGGAGATGATGAAGGCGGCGCATCCTTCGCTGCGCCGCATCGTGGCGCTGGCCGCGCAGGCCGGCCTGCCGGTGCCGGCGCTGTCGTCGGCGCTCGCCTATTTCGACGCCTACCGGCAGGGGCGCGGCACGTCCGACCTCATCCAGGCGCAGCGCGACTTCTTCGGCGCGCACGGCTTCGAGCGCATCGACGCCCCCGGCGCCCATCACGGGCCGTGGGGCGGCGGGCAGTAGAGGGCATCACTTCAACTGGCCGACCATGCGGGTCAGAGCCGAGAAGGAGGGCAGGTCCGCCTCCGGCTGGCAGCGGTTCGCAAGCTGAAGCAGCCTGATCGGGAAGACGATGGCCTCCCGGTTGGCGGGCGGTATGTCGTCGGCCCGGCTCTCGCTGGCTTCGGCTTCGCGCAGTGCCGCGTCCATCTCCTGCGCCGAGGCCACGCCGTTGCGAACCAGCATGCGGTTCACGGCTGCGATGGCCATCAGCAGGCCTTCCAGTTGCAAATTGGCGACGTTCATGGCTCGGCCTCCCATCTGCTCGGCTAGAGCATGTTGCAGCCCAGTGGAATCACTTGGCGTCGCAGACATGCGGCAAAATCAATTAGATAGACCATGATGTCGTCCGAAGACCGCTTCACGCTTTTCGGCATCATCGTCTAGTAACGCGCGAGCGCGCAAGCCGATCCGGCCGGTCAGCGCGGCGGTATGCCGGGCCGATAGGATTCCACCGTGGTCGGCGTGCTCAGCGTCTGCAGCGAGGCGACCGGCGCGCCCGCGATGCGGCCCATGACGGCGCGGGCAAGCTCGGAGCCGGCCAGGCGCACGTCCTCGTTGACGACGTGGAGCTGGGGCCGCAGCAGGTGCAGGAGCCGCGACGACTGCTTGGAGACGATGTCGAGATCCGTGCCGATGCCCAGCCCCTCGTCCTCCACGCCCGCCACCAGCGCGAAGGTTGAGGCGCCGGCGCCGCTGACGATGCCGTCCGGCCGCAGCTTCCGCCGCAACAGCTCGCGCGTGCGGGCGCGGATCTGCTCGATCGAATGGTCCACCGTGGCGGCGGGGAACGGCACCTCGGCCAGCCCGCAGTCCGCCAGCGCCTCGGCGAAGCCGTTGCGCATGTGGTGGTAGTAGCTGAGGTTGGCGGGCGGGGCGAGCAGCGCCAGCCGGCTGCGGCCCAGCGCCGCCAGCTTCCTCACCGCCTCGGCGGCGAAGGCGTGATTGTCGAAATCGTGGTAGGGATGCTCCAGCCCCATGTCCGTGCGGCCGTGGGTGGCGAAGGGAAAGCCCCGCTCGGTCATGTAGCGCACGCGCTTGTCGTCGGGCTCGGTGCGGGAAATGATGATGCCGTCGGCGGAACCCGTCTCCACCACGTAGCGCACCGGCTCCAGCGGGTCGTTGTTGCGCGAATAGGGCGTGACGATGAGGTGATAGGGCGTGGCGGCGAGCGCCTCCGAGATGCCGTAGATCATGTCGGAGACGAAGCCGCCGATCTGCTCTTCCGTGTCGAGCACCAGCGAGATGACGTTGGTCTTGCCCGTGCGCAGGCGCACGCCGGCGCGGTTCGGCCGGTAGCCGATCTGCTTGGCCACGAGCTGCACGCGCCGGCGCGTCTCGGCGCCGATCTCGGGCGCGTCCTTGAGCGCGCGCGAGACGGTGGTGACGCCGAGCCCGGTCATGAAGGCGAGCGTCTTCAGCGTCGGCCGGCCGGCCTCCGCGTCGTCGGCGGTTTCGTTGCGGTTTTCCGTGTCCATGGTTCTGGCCGTCGGCGCATAGCAGCCGCGGGGCCGGCCTGCAATCGCCCTTTGCAGACAAGCGCGGAAGGATATGCGCGCAGCCGGGGACAATAATCTGAAACGTTACAGATTGATAGCGGGAATTTTGGGATGCGCCGGGTGTGGGACATGCTCGGCGCCGGTCGCTCTGCCGTCCCCATCGGCAGCCTGAAGGAAGTTGGTTGCTGCGGGATTTATATTTGCGGCGCCTGCGAAATGGATGCTGCGCCGCACCCAGGCGGCATATGTGTCCGGTTTTATTCGGAATTCGAAAAATATACCGCCGCAGGCTTGCACGGCTGGTGCATTTGTCCTATCGAGAACCTGTAACGTTTCAGATTCTGGGAGGAGCCGAAATGAGTTACAGGTTGGCGGCCGCCGCGCTCTCGGCGGCTACGGCGATTTCGTTTGCGGGCATGGCATCGGCGACGGACCTCGAGGTCACCCACTGGTGGACCTCGGGCGGCGAGGCCGCGGCGGTGGCCGAATTCGCCAAGGCGTTCGACGCCACGGGCAACCATTGGGTGGATGGCGCCATCGCCGGCTCGGGCGGCACGGCGCGCCCGATCATGATCAGCCGCATCACCGGCGGCGACCCGATGGGTGCCACGCAGTTCAACCACGGCCGCCAGGCGGAGGAACTGGTCGAGGCCGGGCTGATGCGCGACCTCACCGATCTCGCCGAACGGGAAGGCTGGAAGGACATCGTCAAGCCGTCGAGCCTGCTCGATTCCTGCACGCTGGACGGCAAGATCTACTGCGTGCCGGTCAACATCCATTCGCAGCAATGGCTGTGGCTGTCCAACAAGGCGTTCGCCGATGCCGGCGTGGCCGTGCCCGCCAACTGGGACGAGTTCGTCGCCGCCGCGCCTGCGCTGGAAAAGGCCGGCAAGGTGCCCCTGGCGATCGGGCAGCAGTCCTGGCAGACGACGCTCGCCTTCCAGGTGCTGGTGACGGCGCTGGCCGGCAAGGAGGGCTTCCAGAAGATATTCGGCGACAAGGATGCCGAATATGCGGCCGGCCCCGAGATGGCGAAGGTCTTCGCGCAGGCCGACAATGCCCGCAAGATGGCGGCCAAGTCGACGGCGCAGGAGTGGAACCAGGCGACGGCCATGGTCATCAGCGGCCAGGCCGGCGGCCAGATCATGGGCGACTGGGCGCAGGGCGAATTCCAGGTGGCGGGCCAGGTGGCCGGCAAGGACTACACCTGCCTGCCCGGCCTCGGCGTCAACGAGATCATCCAGACCGGCGGCGACGCCTTCTACTTCCCGCTGCTCAAGGACGAGGAGAAGTCGAAGGCGCAGGAGGTGCTGGCCTCCACCATGCTGAGCAAGGAGACCCAGGTCGCCTTCAACCTCAAGAAGGGCTCGCTGCCGGTGCGCGGCGACGTCGATCTCGACGCCGCCAACGACTGCATGAAGAAGGGGCTGGACATCCTCGCCAAGGGCAATGTCATCCCGGCGCCCGACCAGCTGATGTCGGCCGACTCGCTGACCCGCATCAACGACCTGTTCGCGGAGTTCTTCAACTCGCCCTCCATGACCGTCGAGGACGCGCAGAAGCGCTTTGCCGAACTCGTGGCCAGCGCCGACTGACGCGGGCCGACATCCGGCCGGACCGCCGGCCCCGGCAGGGGCGGCGGTCCTCCAGGTTGAAACCGTGCCGCAGGTGATGACATGTCCCAGGACAGGTCCGGGCGACCCGTTCGCCTGTTCCAGAACCTCAACGCGAAGATCGCCTCGATCCCGATGGTGCTGACGGCGGTCGTCGTCTTCGTCGGCGGCACCGCCTGGACGGTTCTCTACTCCTTCACCAACTCCCGCCTCCTGCCCCGCTTCAACTTCGTCGGCCTGGATCAGTACAGGCGCCTGTGGACCACCCCGCGCTGGCACGTGGCCATCGAGAACATCTTCATCTACGGCGTCTGCACGCTGGTGTTCTCGCTGGTCATCGGCTTCGTGCTGGCTGCGCTGCTGGACCAGAAGATCCGCTTCGAGAACACGTTCCGCACCATCTTCCTCTATCCCTTCGCGCTCTCCTTCATCGTCACCGGCCTCGTCTGGCAGTGGGTCCTGAACCCGACCTTCGGCGTGCAGCATGTCGTGCGCAGCCTGGGGTGGGAAAGCTTCAGCTTCGACCCGCTCTACAGCCAGGAAATCGTCATCTACGGCATCCTCATCGCCGGGCTGTGGCAGGGCACGGGGCTGGTCATGTGCCTGATGCTGGCGGGCCTCCGCGGCATCGACGAGGACATCTGGAAGGCCGCCCGCGTCGACGGGATTCCGATGTGGAGGACCTATCTCTTCATCGTCATCCCGATGATGCGGCCGGTCTTCGTCACGACGCTGGTCATCATCGCCAGCGGCATCGTCCGCGTCTACGATCTCGTCGTCGCCCAGACCAGCGGCGGCCCCGGCATCGCCTCCGAAGTCCCGGCGAAATACGTCTACGACGCGATGTTCCTGTCGCAGAATCTCGGCCAGGGCTTCGCCGCCTCCACCATGATGCTGCTTTCCGTGGTCGTCGTCGTGGTGCCGTGGGCCTATCTCGAATTCGGCCGGCGGGGGCGGGCATGAGCGGCCCGGCCATCCTTTCCGCGGCGGCCGGGGTCGAAGCCCTGGCGCTCGGCGCCGGCGGGCCGCAGGGGCCGAAGCCGCGGCGCGCGCTCTCGCGGCGCAACGTCTTCGTCTACGGCACGCTCCTCGTCGTGGCGGTCTACTACCTGCTGCCGCTCTACGTGATGGTGGTGACCTCGCTGAAGGGAATGCCGGAGATCCGGCTCGGCAACGTCTTCTCGCCGCCGGTGGAGATCACTTTCGAGCCGTGGGCGAGGGCATGGTCCAGCGCCTGCACCGGGCTCAACTGCGACGGGCTGTCGCGCGGCTTCTGGAACTCGGTGCGCATCACCGTGCCCTCGGTGGTCCTGTCCATCGCCATCGCCTCGGTCAACGGCTACGCGCTGGCCAACTGGCGCTTCAAGGGGGCGGAGATCTTCTTCGCCATCCTCATCGTCGGCGCCTTCATCCCCTATCAGGTGATGCTCTATCCGATCGTCATCATCCTGCGCGAGATCGGGCTCTACGGCACGCTGACCGGGCTGGTGCTGGTGCATTCCGTCTTCGGCATGCCCATCCTCACGCTTCTGTTCCGCAACTATTTCGCCTCGATACCTGAGGAGCTGTTCAAGGCCGCGCGGGTCGACGGTGCCGGCTTCTGGGGCATTTACGTGCACATCATGCTGCCCATGTCGCTGCCCATCTTCGTGGTGGCGGTCATCCTGCAGATCACCGGCATCTGGAACGACTTCCTGTTCGGCGTGGTCTACACCAAGCCGGACCTCTATCCGATGACCGTCCAGCTCAACAACATCGTCAACGCGACGATGGGCGTGAAGGAATACAACGTCAACATGGCGGCCACGCTCATCACCGGGCTGGTGCCGCTGGTCGTCTATTTCGTGTCCGGAAAGCTGTTCGTGCGGGGCATCGCCGCCGGGGCGGTGAAGGGATGAACGCCATGGCGCAGACCGCGATCAGCGTTTCGGTGCGCGACCTGTCGCTGAGCTTCGGCGTCGTCAAGGTGCTGAAATCGCTCAACCTCGATGTGGCGGAAGGCGAGTTCGTGGTGCTGCTGGGCCCCTCCGGCTGCGGCAAGTCCACGCTGCTCAACTGCATTGCCGGCCTGCTCGACATTTCCGAGGGGCGGGTCTTCATCAAGGGGCGCAACGTCACCTGGGAGGAGCCGGCCAACCGCGGCATCGGCATGGTGTTCCAGTCCTATGCGCTCTATCCGCAGATGAGCGTGGAGAGGAACCTGTCCTTCGGCCTGCGGGTCGCCGGCATGCCGAAGGACGAGATCGCCAGGCGCATCGCGCGCGCGGCCGAGATCCTGCAGATCGAGCCGCTGCTGAAGCGCAAGCCAGCCGCCCTTTCCGGCGGCCAGCGCCAGCGCGTGGCGATCGGCCGGGCGCTGGTGCGCGACGTCGACGTCTTCCTGTTCGATGAACCATTGTCGAATCTGGATGCGAAGCTGAGGTCCGAGCTGCGCGTCGAGATCAAGCTGCTGCACCGGCGGCTGAAGAACACCATGATCTACGTCACCCACGACCAGATCGAGGCGATGACGCTGGCCGACCGCATCGCGGTGATGAAGGGCGGCGTCATCCAGCAGTTCGACGCGCCGCAGGTCATCTACAACCGGCCGGTGAACCGCTTCGTCGCCGGCTTCCTCGGCTCGCCGGGCATGAATTTCCTGGAAGGGCGCCTGGAGCAGGCGGCGACGGGCCGGCGCTTCGCGGCCGAAGGCGTCTCCATTCCGCTTTCCACCTACGATTTCGAGACTGCGCCCCGGCCCGGGCCGGCCGCGTTCGGCATCCGGCCGGAGCATGTCGGCCTCAACAGCGGCGCCGGCTGGCCGTTCTCCGCATCCGCCGCCGTCGAGGTGGTGGAGCCGATGGGCTCGGACACGCTGGTCTGGCTGAAGCTCGCCGGCCAGAACTTTTCCGTCCGCGTCACCTCCGAGCGCGCGCCGAGGGCCGGCGAGATGGTGACGGTCGGCCTCGACCCCCTGCGCGCCTCGCTGTTCGACGATGTCGGAAACCGCCTTTGATCCCCCCAAGATGATGGACATGCAAGATGAACTGGTCATTCCAACTCTATAGCGCCCGCAATTTCCTCCCCTGGGACAAGGTGCTGAAGATGCTCGGGCAAGCCGGCTACAGCCAGGTCGAGGGCTTCGGCGGCGTCTATGACGATCCGAGGGCCTTCCGCGCCGAACTGGACCGCAACGGCCTGACGATGCCGAGCGCGCATTTTTCCATCGACGCGCTGGAGAACGACTTCGACGGCGTGCGGCGCATGGCCGACGCCTTCGGCGTCAGCCTGCTGGTCTGTCCCTATCTGGTGGCGGAGGCGCGACCGTCCGACGCCGCCGGCTGGCGCGGCTTCGCCGGGCGCTTGGCGAAGGTGGGCGAGGCGGCCCGGAAGGCCGGCTACGGCTTTGCCTGGCACAACCACGATTTCGAGCTCCAGGCGCTGCCCGACGGCTCGGTGCCGATGGAGCATCTGCTTTCCGCCGCGCCGGAGATCGGCTGGGAGATCGACGTGGCCTGGGTGGTGCGCGGCGGCGCCGATCCGCTGCCCTGGATCGAGCGCCACGGCGGCCGCATCGTGGCCGTGCATGTCAAGGACATCGCCCGGCCGGGCGAGGGGCTGGACGAGGACGGCTGGTCGGATGTCGGCCACGGCACCATCGACTGGGCGGGGCTGATGAAGGTGTTGCGGGAAAAGACCCCGGCCCGCTATTTCATCATGGAGCAGGACAACCCCAACGACGTCGAGCGCTTCGCGCGCCGGTCGATCGCCGCGGCCAAGAGCTGGTAGGAGCAACGCATATGGCAAGGAAACTGGGCGTCGGCGTCATCGGCTGCGGCAACATCTCGGCCGCCTATTTCAGGCTGGCGCCGCTGTTCCGCGGCATCGAGATGCGCGCCTGCGCCGACATCGACATGAAGGCGGCCGAGGCGCGCGCCGGGGAATTCGGCTTGCGGGCGCAGACGGTGGACGACCTGCTGGCCGCAGGCGACATCGACATCGTCGTCAATCTCACCATCCCGGCGGTGCATTACGAGGTGTCGAGGAAGGTTCTGGACGCCGGCAGGCACGTCTATTCCGAAAAGCCCTTCGTCCTGTCGGTGAGGGAAGGGCTGGATCTGAAGAAGCGGGCGGAGAAGAAGGGCCTGCGCGTCGGCTCGGCGCCCGACACCTTCCTCGGCGGCGCGCACCAGCTCGTGCGCAATCTGATCGACACGGGCAAGCTGGGCAGGATCACCAGCGGCACCTGCTTTGTCATGAGCCACGGCATGGAGCACTGGCATCCGAACCCCGACTTCTTCTTCCAGCCGGGCGCGGGGCCGGTGCTCGACATCGGCCCGTACTACGTCACCAACCTGATCCAGCTCATCGGCCCGGTCAGGCGCGTGGCGGCCTTCGCCACGACGCCGGCGAAGGAACGCACCATCCTGTCCAAGCCGCGCAAGGGGCAGAGAATCCCGGTCAACACGCCGACCACCATCCACGGCATGCTGGAGTTCGAGAACGGCGCGGTGGTGACGCTGGACACGAGCTGGGACGTGTGGGCGCACGGCCATGCGCCGATGGAGCTGTATGGCGAGGCGGGCACGGTCTTCGTGCCGGACCCGAACTTCTTCGGCGGCACCGTCAGCTACACCAAAGCCGGCAAGGCGGTTAAGGCGCTGCCGAAATGGGACCATCCCTTCGCGGTGGAGAACGAGAAGCATGCGCACGGCATGATGGCCAACTATCGCACCGCCGGCCTCGCCGACATGGCGCTCGCCATCGTGGAAGAACGTCCGCATCGCTGCTCGATGGAACTGGCGCTGCATGCGGTGGACGTCATGACGGGCCTGCTGAGGTCGGGCGAGACGGGGAAATTCGTCGCCATGCAGACCAGTTGCGAGCGGCCGGCCGCGCTCGGCGTGCGCGAAGCCAGGGCGCTTCTGGCGAAGGCAAGGTAACTTGGCCCATTCGGCCGGCGTTGGGGCTGCCGGCCGAATGTACTATAGCTGCGTCCTTCGAGAAGGACGCACCGAGTCATATTCCGAGGAAATCAGATGTCGTACCCCCCCGCCGAGAAACGCTACGAAGCCATGATCTACAACCGCTGCGGCCGTTCCGGGCTGAAGCTGCCGGCGATCTCGCTGGGGTTGTGGCACAATTTCGGCCATGACGTGCCGCACCGCACCAAGCAGGCCATCGTGCGCCGCGCCTTCGATCTCGGCATCACCCATTTCGACCTCGCCAACAATTACGGGCCGCCGCCCGGCTCGGCGGAAGAGGCGTTCGGCGAGATATTGCGCACCGACCTTGCCGGCTATCGCGACCAGCTGATCATCTCCACCAAGGCGGGATACGACATGTGGCCGGGCCCCTATGGCGAATGGGGCAGCCGCAAATATCTCCTCGCCAGCCTCGACCAGAGCCTGAAGCGCATGGGGCTGGACTATGTCGACATCTTCTATTCGCACCGTTTCGACCCGGATACGCCGCTGGAGGAGACGATGGGCGCGCTCGACCAGGCGGTGCGCTCGGGCAAGGCGCTCTATGCCGGCATCTCCTCCTACAATTCGCAGCGCACGCGCGAGGCCGCCGATATCCTCAGGCAGCTCGGCACGCCCTGCCTCATCCACCAGCCGAGCTATTCCATGCTCAATCGCTGGGTGGAGGACGACGGGCTGCTCGACACGCTGGAAGGGCTGGGGGTCGGCTCGATCGTGTTCTCGCCGCTGGCGCAGGGCATGCTGACCGGCAAGTACCTGGACGGCATCCCCCAAGGCAGCCGTGCATCGCAGGGCAAGTCGCTCAGGTCCTCCTTCATCAACGACCAGACGCTCGCCAATATCAGGGCGCTCAACGCCATTGCCGAGAAGCGCGGCCAGACATTGGCGCAGATGGCGCTGGCATGGGTGCTGCGCGGTGGCCGTGTCACCTCGGCGCTGATCGGCGCCAGCAAGCCCGAGCAGGTGGAGGACTGTGTCGGCGCGCTGAAGAGGCTCGACTTCACCGATGCCGAGCTGGCCGAGATCGACCAGTACGCCCGCGAGGCCGACATCAACCTGTGGGCGTCTTCCGCCGAGCGCAAGGGGCCGGGGCGAAAGTGAACAAGCGGCGGCGGCCATTTCCGGTGCCGCCCGCGTCATCCCGGTCCTGACCCAAAGAGGTAGCCGCCCGCCTCGCCGGGCGGCTGCGCGCCGCGTCGCGCCGTTGCGCCCGGCCTTGTCCCCGCCGGGGCCGTAAGCCTTTCGGACGGAGTCCTACCGCGTTTTCGCTGCTTTACCCCGGCACCGAAAAGAAATCTGCTTTGCCCGGGATGCGGGTTCGGACCCGCGCGCCTCGAACGATGAGGGAAGGGCATGATCGCGGCGGATGTCGTGCTCGAAGGCAGGGTGGTCATCCATCAGCCCGATCTCGTCAACCTCTATGGCTGCCGCATCGGCGCCGGCACGCGCATCGGCGCCTTCGTGGAAATCCAGAAGAACGCCGTCGTCGGCCGCGACTGCAAGGTCTCCAGCCACTCCTTCCTGTGCGAGGGGGTGACGATCGAGGACGGCGTCTTCATCGGCCACGGGGTGATGTTCACCAACGACACCTATCCGCGCGCGCTGACGGCCGACGGGCGCATGCAGTCGGAGGCAGACTGGTCGGTCATCCCCACCCGGGTGGGGCGCTGCGCCTCCATCGGCTCCAACGCCACCATTCTGCCGGGGGTCACCATCGGCGAGGGCGCCATGATCGGCGCCGGCGCCGTGGTGACGCACGACGTGCCGGCCTACGCCACCGTGGCCGGCGTGCCGGCGCGGGTGCTGCACCAGCCGGCGCGGAAGAAGGGCAGGGCCATGCGAACGAATGAGAGGCTGGCATGATCGGCGTCGCGGTCGTCGGCTATGGCTACTGGGGCCCGAACCTGGTGCGCAATTTCTGCGAGACGCCGGGCGTGCGCCTGGTCTCGGTGTGCGACCTCAGGCCGGAGCGGCTGGAAGCCGTGAAGGCCCGCTATCCGGGCGTCGAGATCACCGACGATTTCGAGAGCGTGCTGCGCGACCCGCGCGTCGATGCGGTGGCCATCGCCACGCCCGTCTTCGCCCATTTCCGCCTGACCATGAGCGCGCTGATGGCGGGCAAGCACGTCTTCGTGGAAAAGCCGATGGCGGCCACTGCCGAGGAGGCGCGGCGCATGACGGAAGAGGCGGCGCGGCGCGGGCTGGTGCTGGCCGTGGACCACACCTTCGTCCACACCGGCGCGGTGCGCAAGATGCGCGAGCTGGCCGCCGGCGGGCTGGGCGACCTCTACTACTACGATTCCGTGCGGGTGAATCTCGGCCTGTTCCAGCACGACGTCAGCGTCGTGTGGGATCTGGCGGTGC
Organism: Mesorhizobium sp.; assembly: GCA_035325625.1. GTDB lineage: Bacteria > Pseudomonadota > Alphaproteobacteria > Rhizobiales > Rhizobiaceae > Mesorhizobium. The sequence goes on from DAOKZN010000009.1 coordinate 11,840, forward strand.
ACGACCTGTCGATCATGGATTTCGTGCTCGACGAGAAGCCGGTGGCGGTTTCGGCCACCGGCATGAGCCATGTCGCCGGCGAGCCGGAGAACATCGCCTATCTCAACCTGTTCTTCGACAGCAAGATGATCGCGCATGTGCATGTCAACTGGCTGGCGCCGGTGAAGGTGCGCCGCACGCTGCTGGGCGGGTCGAGCAAGATGGTGGTCTACGACGATCTCGAGCCCAGCGAGAAGATCAAGGTCTACGACAAGGGCATCACCCTCAACGGCAACCCGAAGAGGAACGGCGAGAAGGTCTACCAGATGCTGGTGGGCTACCGGACCGGCGACATGTGGGCGCCGCAGCTCGACATGGCCGAGGCGCTGGGGCGCGAGTTGCGCGAATTCGCCGATTGCGTCGAGCATGGCACCGCGCCCACGGCGGACGGCCATGCCGGCCTGCGCGTGGTGCGCATACTGGAAGCCGCCAGCCAGTCGCTGGCGCAGCGCGGCCGGCTGGTCGAGCTGGAGCCGGCGAGGCGCATCGCATGATCCCGCTTCTCGACCTCAGGGCGCAATATGCCGGCATCCGGCAGGAGATCGACGCCGCCGTGCTCGGCGTGCTGGCCTCGGGCCAATATGTGCTGGGCGAGGAGGTGGCGGCGTTCGAGCGCGAGTTCGCCGCCTATTGCGGCACGCCGCACGCGGTCGCCGTCAATACCGGCACCAGCGCACTGCATCTGGCGCTTCTCGCCCTCGGCGTCGGGCCGGGCGACGAGGTGATCACCGTGCCCTTCACCTTCGTGGCGACGGCGGCGGCCATCTGCTACGCCGGGGCGCGACCGGTGTTCGTGGATGTCGAGCCGGCCACGCTGACCATGGATGCGCGGCAACTGGACGCCGCCATCACCGGGCGCACCAAAGCCATCGTGCCGGTGCATCTCTATGGCCAGATGGCCGACATGGACGCCATCATGGCCGTGGCGCGCCGTCACGGCATCCCGGTCGTCGAGGACGCCTGCCAGGCGCATGGCGCCGAATACAAGGGCAGGCGCGCCGGCAGCATCGGCGCGGCCGGCTGCTTTTCCTTCTATCCCGGCAAGAACCTCGGCGCCTGCGGCGAGGGCGGGCTTGCCGTCGCCAACGACCCGGAACTGGCTGACAGGATGCGCATGCTGCGCGACTGGGGTCAGCAGCAGCGCTACGAGCATGTGGTGAAGGGCTTCAACTACCGCATGGACGGCATCCAGGGCGCGATCCTGCGCGTCAAGCTCGCCCATCTGGAGGACTGGACAGAGGTCCGGCGCGCGCATGCCCGCCGCTACACGGCCCTGCTTGCGGGTTCGCCGATGGTCAAGGTGCCGCGCGAGGAAGCGGGGCGGCGCCATGTCTACCACGTCTATGCGGTGCGCTCGCCCGACCGCGAAGGGCTGCGGCACGCGCTTGCAGCGGAAGGCATCCAGACCGGCCTGCACTATCCAATTCCCGTGCATCTGCAAAAGGCGCATGCCGACCTCGGCTATCGGGCGGGCGACTTCCTGGTCTCGGAAGCGGCGGCGCGCGAGGTGCTGTCGCTGCCGATCTATCCGGAGATGACCGCCGCCCAGGTCGAGCGCGTCGTCGCCATGACGGAGATGGAAGCCTATGCGGGCTGAAGGGGCGGTGCGCATGGTGCTCGCGGTGCACGGGCTGCGCGCGGCCACGGCCGATCCGGACTTCGAGGCCGGCCTCTCCGAGGCGCTGAAATCGGCCTATGGCGCCGCCGGGCTTGCCGAGCTTTACGGCCGCTTCAGTGCCGGCGACGGCTTTGCCGACGCGCTGATGCGTCGCGCCATCTGGCGCTCGCTGGCGCGGCGCTGCGGGCCCGGCCTGCAGGTCGGCGCGGGCGCCCGCTTCCGCCATGCGGGGACCTTCGAGATCGGCGAGCGCGTCTTCATCGGCGCGCAGGCCGACATGCAGGGGCGCCATGACGGCACCTGCGTGATCGGCGACAATGTCTGGATCGGCCCGCAGGCCTTCATCGACGCCCGCAACGTGGTGTTCGAGGACTATGTCGGCTGGGGGCCGGGCGCCAAGCTGCTCGGCTCCACCCATAGCGGCGTGCCGCACGACGTGCCGATCGTGCAGACCGACCTGGAGATCAGGCCGGTGCACATCTGCGCTTGGGCCGACATCGGCACCAACGCCACCATCCTGCCGGGCGTTACGGTCGGCAGGGGCGCCATCGTCGGCGCGGGCGCGGTCGTCACCGAGGACGTGCCGCCCTTCGCCATCGTCGCCGGCGTGCCGGCCCGCTTCCTGCGCTGGCGCGACGAGCGGGGCGGAGGCGAATCCGTACGAGGGAAGAATCCATGAAGGGCAAGCGCATCCTCATCACCGGCGGGGCTGGGCTGATCGGCTCCCATATCGCCGAGCTTGCCGCGGCCGAGCAGCCGGCGGGGATCATGGTGCTCGACAATTTCGTGCGCGGGCGCATGCAGAACCTCGAAGCCGCGCTTGCCGCCTTCCCGGTGCGGGTGGTGGAAGGCGACATCCGCGATACGGCGCTGCTCGGCGAGCTGATGCAGGGCACCGACATCGTCTTCCATCAGGCCGCCATCCGCATCACCCAATGCGCTCAGGAGCCGCGTCTGGCCTTCGACGTGCTGGCCGGCGGCACCTTCAACCTGCTGGAGGCGGCGGTGGCGGCGGGCGTGTCCAAGGTCGTGGCGGCCTCGTCCGCCTCCGTGCTCGGCCTCGCCGAGACCTTCCCGACCACGGAAGCGCACCATCCCTACAACAACCGCACCCTCTATGGCGCGGCCAAGACCTTCAACGAGGGGCTGCTGCGGTCCTTCGCGGAGATGTACGGGCTGCGCTATGTGGCGCTGCGCTATTTCAACGTCTACGGCCCGCGCATGGACATCCACGGCGTCTACACCGAGGTGCTGATCCGCTGGATGGAGCGCATCGCCGCCGGCCAGCCGCCCATCGTCCATGGCGACGGCACCCAGACCATGGACTTCGTGCATGTGCGCGACATCGCCCGCGCCAACATGCTGGCCGCGAAATCCGACGTCACCGACGAAGTGTTCAACGTGGCCAGCGGCACGGAGACCTCGCTGAACGAGCTGGCTGCCGCGCTGATCCGCGTCATGGGCGCGTCCGTCCGGACCGAGCATGTCGAGGCGCGCAAGGTCAATCCGGTGTCGCGCCGGCTGGCCGATACCTCCAAGGCGCGGGACTTTCTCGGCTTCGAGGCCGAGATAACGCTGGAGGAGGGGTTGCGCGATCTTGTCGGCTGGTGGCGCGCCGAACGCGCAGCGCAACAGGAGGCAGCGGCATGAACGGCCATCGCATCCCGGTCGCCAGGCCGGTGCTGGACGAGCGCGAGGCGGAAGCCGCGCGGCGCGTCATCCTGTCGGGCTGGGTCACGCAGGGGCCCGAGGTCGCCGCCTTCGAGCGCGAGTTCGCCGCCCTGGTCGGCGCGCCGCATGCCTGCGCCGTATCGAACTGCACCACGGCGCTGCACCTGGCGCTGAAGGCGATCGGCGTCGGGCTGGACGACGAGGTCGTCACCGTCAGCCATTCCTTCATCGCCACCGCCAATGCGGTGCGCTATTGCGGCGCCATCCCCGTCTTCGTCGACATCGAGGCCGACGGCTACAACATCGACGTCGGTCTGATCGAGGCGGCCATCACGCACCGGACGAAGGCGATCCTGTGCGTGCACCAGCTCGGCATGCCCTGCGACCTCGCCCGCATCGTCGAGATCGGCCGGGACCATGGCATCCCGGTCATCGAGGATGCGGCCTGCGCCACCGGCAGCGAGGTCCTGTGGGAAGGCAATTGGGAAAGGATCGGCAAGCCGCATGGCGACATCGCCTGCTTCTCCTTCCATCCGCGCAAGGTGGTGACGACAGGCGACGGCGGCATGCTGACCACGCGCAATCCCGAATATGACGAGAAGTTCAGGCTGTGGCGCCAGCACGGCATGAGCGTGCCCGACACGGTGCGGCATGGTTCTTCCCAGGTCATCTACGAGGCCTATCCGGAGATCGGCTACAACTACCGCATGACCGACGTGCAGGCGGCGATCGGGCGCGTGCAGCTCGAACGCCTGCCGGGCATCGTGGCGCGGCGGCGCGAGATCGCGCGGGACTATGCGTGCCGGCTTGCCGGCATCGAAGGCGTGGCGGCACCCCGCGAGCCCGACTGGGCGCGGAGCAACTGGCAGAGCTATTGCGTGCGGCTTGCCGGCGCCGACCAGCGCTGGATCATGCAGGCGCTGCTGGATCGCGGCATCTCCACCCGGCGCGGCATCATGAACGCGCATCTGGAGGGCGCCTATCTGGATCGCGGCTGCTCGGTCCTCGGCTCCGACCTCGCCCGCAGCGAGGCGGCGCAGAACAGCTCGATCATCCTGCCGCTGTCCTTCCAGATGTCGGAGGCCGAGCTGGCCTATGTCGCCGAAACGCTGGGCGAGATCCTGTCGCGCCGGGGCCGCGCCGCCGCCTGATCGCTATCCCTTCGGCAGCCATCTGCGCAAGCGCGCCGGCAGCGCTTCCGGCGGCAGCAGATGGGCCAGCGCGTGCAGCGAATAGAGGCCTGCCGCCGCAGTGACGGCAACGCCGAAAAGCGTCGCCGGCAGGCCCGGCAGCAGGGTCAGGGCAGCGAACACGGCGGCCGTCGCCGGCAGGAAGACGAGCGCCAGGACGACATTGGCCGCCGACCAGCGGAAGCCGGTCATCCAGCGCGCGATGACGTAAACGATCAGGCCGTGCCAGACGTAGAGGCCGAAGAAGGCCGCGCCGGCGCCCACCACGCCGAAGCGAACCGTCAGCATCCAGGCAAGCCCGACATGCAGCAGCCCGGCGGCCAACTCGGTGGCGAACAGGGCAAGGCGCGCACCGCGCGCCACGATGATGAAGCCGATCGGCCAGGCCACGATGCGCAGCATCATGCCCAGGCATATCCAGCGCAGCACCTCCACCGCCTCGTGGAACTGCGAGGAGTAGAACAGCGACACGATCAGCGGCGTGACCGTCAGCGTCGCCATCACGCCGGGGCCGGCCAGCAGCATGCCGATCTGCGCCTGCTCGTTGACCAGCCGGTTGCACTCGCCCGCATCCTCGCACACGGCGGTCAGCCGCGGATAGAAATCCGCGCCCATGGCCTGCAGGATGAAGCCGGCATAGAGGCCGCCCAGCGTCCAGGCCGCCTGATAGAATCCGGCCGCCGCCACGCCGTCCCAATGCACGACGATGAGGCGCACCAGATAGGCCGAGCCGGTGGCGGCGAGGCTGCTCGACATCAGCGCCAGGCCGAGCTTGACCAGTTCGGATGTCTCGCGGCGCATCTCGCGCAGGCTCGGCGTAGCGGGTTCCACCGGCACCCGCCGGCTGTAGAGCCATGAGACGGCAAGGCCGGCGGCGGCGCCTGCCACCAGCGAGGGCACGATGCCGTTCATTCCGAACAGCACGAGCAGGGGGATGGTGACGGCCGTGGCGCAAAGGGCGCTCCACATGTTGACGCGGGCCAGGTCGCCGATCCTGCGCATGCCCTGGATCAGCGCCATCTGTCCGTCGGCGACGATGCGGAAGAACAGCGCCGCCGACACCAGCACCACCCCGGCCGCATGGCCGGCATCGCCGAAGGTTAGCCGCGCGACAGGAACGGCGAGCGTGCACAGCAGCACGGCGCCGGCAAGGCCGAGGAGGAGGGCGACGCGCCGCAATATGGCGGCGGTCATGGCGATGCGGCCGCTCTCGCCCGTGCCTACCGCCTCGGCGATCTGGCGCACGCCGCTCGACGGCACGCCGAGACCGGCCACGCTCTGGCCGAGGTCGAGGATGGAGTTGTAGAGCCCCATCAGGCCGAACCCCTCCGGCCCCAGCAGCAGCGCGGCTGCCTTGTTGCGCAGCATGGCGAAGACAAGCGTGATGACGCTGGAGCCGCCGATCAGCGCCGTCGATTTCAGGATCTGCACATAGGAGGGCGCGCCGGAGGTTCCGGCCTCCGAGGCGGAGGTCATCGGCCTGTCCCTCCTGCGCCGGAAGCAGCGCTCACTGGCTGGCTTCCGTCGGCGCGGCAGCCGTCTCGCCGGTTCCGGTGGCGGCCGTCGTCTGCGGCATGGCGCTGACCGGCCGGTCGAGCTCGACCTTGACCACGTCTCCCGGTTCGAGCGCCGTCGCCTCCGTGGCGGCGAATACGTTTTCCTTTCCGGCCTCGGACCTGACGACCGAAAAAAGCATGTCGGCGTCGCCGCTCGGCGCGGCGGACGAAAGAAGGTCGAGCAGAAGCTTCTGCGTGGTGGACTGCTTCAGCAGCGCCTGCTCCAGCGCGGCCTGCTCCTGCTGAAGCTCGGCCGCCACCTCGGTGCGCTGCTTGTCCTGCAGTCCGTCCAGGTCGCGCGTGGCCTGGGTGATGTTCTGGCGGGCGCGCATGATGGCCGTCACCTGGTCGAGCCTGTCCACCTGAAGGCTGGCCAGAAGCCGCTCCAGGTCCGACTTGCGCGAGGCCACCGCTATGCCCTTGTCGACCAGCACGGTGACGCTGTTCAATTCCTTCTGGGCGTTCTGGATGGCCATGTCGGCGGCTTTGATCTTTTCCTGAAGCACGTTGATCTCGGCGTTCAGAAGGTCGCGCAGGTCCGCCAGCGCCTTGGACTGGCGGGAAAGCTCGTTGCTGCGCGCGGAAAAGATGACGCGCTCCCGCGCCACGATGTCGGCCACGGCTTTCGGAGCCGGGTCGCCGGCCTGCACCGTCCGGAAGTCCGGCTCGCCCGCTCCGTCCAGCTCGGCCTGCAGCCGGGCGATCCGCACCCGGGAGCGCAGGATGAGGTTGCCGGCGTCCTTGAGTTCCCCGGCGAGGCGGATCTGGTCGCTGGAGCTGGCTCCGAGCGCCCGCAAAGGCCCGCCGCTCACGGCCAGCGCCTGAAGCACGGTGATGCCGTCGCGGAAACGGTATTCGCCGGGCTTGGTCACGTCGCCCACGACATAGATCGGCGGATAGTCCACGATCTCGACGGTCGTGTCAGGCCTGGCGATCAGGCCGAGCCTGGCCTGCAGCCGGCCCGCCACCTCGGCGGCGAGGCCGGCGCCGTCCAGTTTTCCTACCGGCACCGCGCCGAGCACCGGCAGTTGCACGGTTCCGGCCTGCGAGACCACGAACTCGCCACCGAGCGCCTGCCAATCCTCGTATTCGCCCTTGGCGGGGTCCCATTGCAGGACGGACAGCTTGATCCGGGTCTGCGGCAGCAGGCGGGCCTCGTCGGCGTGCGCCGGGCTTGCCAGCAGCATGGCGGCAAGCCCTGCCGCGAGGCATACCGAGGAGGAAAACCGTGGCCGCAGTTTCATCTTCGCCCCGCACCGTTGGTGGCCCGGCTCGCGGGGGCGGCCCGGCTTGCGGGGGCGGCCCGGCTTGCGGGGGCGGCAAGGGAGGCCGGCCGTACCGGCGCGCGGTAGCCGGACGGTGCCGTGGCGGCCTTCCCGTCGCCCGTCGACAGCTCCGGGCCGTCGCCGCTTTCGGGGTCCTCGATCAGCCGGCGCAGATAGGCGGCATAGTCCGTCCTGCCCAGCATGGCGGCGCGCGCCAGCAGACGGCCGGGCTCCAGCCAGCCATTCGCCAGCGCGATCTCCTCCGGGCAGGCGATCTGCACGCCCTGCCGCCGCTCGATGGCGCGCACGAAGGAAGAGGCGTCGTAGAGGCTCTCGCAGGTGCCGGTGTCCAGCCAGGCGTGGCCGCGGCCGAGCTTCTCCACATGCAGGTCGCCGCGCCTGAGATAGGCGTTGTTGACGGCGGTGATCTCCAGTTCCCCGCGCCGCGAAGGCTTCAGGGCCGCGGCGATGTCCACCACGTCGTTGTCATAGAAATAGAGGCCGGTGACGGCCCAGTTCGAACGGGGCCTTGCCGGCTTCTCCTCGATGGCGACGGGGCGGCCGGTGGCGCGGTCGAAGGCCAGCACGCCATAGCGTTGTGGATCGTCGACATGGTAGGCGAACACCGTTGCCCCGCTCTGCCGGCGCGCGGCGGCGCGGCAGGCTTCGGGCAGGGCGTGGCCGAAGAACAGGTTGTCGCCGAGGATCATGGCGACGCCGTCGCGACCGATGAAGTCGCGCCCGATGATAAAGGCCTGGGCGAGCCCCTCCGGGCGCGGCTGCTCGCGATAGGAAAGCGAGATGCCGAAGTCGGAGCCGTCGCCGAGCAGGGCCCGGAAGCTCGGCAGGTCGCGCGGCGTGGAGATGACGAGGATGTCGCGAATCCCGGCCAGCATCAGCACGCTGAGCGGATAGAAGATCATGGGCTTGTCGTAGATCGGCAGGATCTGCTTGGAGACCGCCATGGTCAGCGGATAGAGCCTGGTGCCGCTGCCGCCTGCCAGAATGATGCCCTTCATGGAACCCGCAACTCCCCA
>DAOKZN010000009.1:20315-24352 GCA_035325625.1 Mesorhizobium sp.
CCGCAATTCTTCGGGGCCGCCGTCGACGCTTGCGCAGACGACATTGCCGCCGCCACGCGGAAATATCGCGACCCCGATAGGCGGAGGCGGCGGGCGGGGGCCTCATCCAATCTGGCGAGGAAGGGCAAGCGCATCTGCCGGCAGGCGTATGCGGGCGCCCGCATGCCCGCCGTTCGGCGGTCCCGCATCGGTCGAACGGCAGGCGAAGCGCGCCGGCGGCTCATCCGTTCGGCCTTGCCGGACGGCAGGGAGATCGCCCGCCCGTCATCGGAATGCTCTGCCCTTCCCCTCTATTGCTCCGTCGCGATGCCGGGGGCGGCCGAAATATGCTGGTTTCGAGAACGGCATCTGGCCCCGCACGATTGCGCGGGGCCTGTGAAGAAAAGGGGATCGGCTTGTTTCCCGGAGCAGAAACGGCAAGGGCGGAACGCCATGCGGCCAGGCCGGGCAAGGCCGAGCGCACGATCCTGATCATCGCGGCGCCCGACGCCATTTCGGAAAGCCTGCTGCGGGCCCTGGCAAGCGAATATCCCTGGATCACGGTCGAAAGAGTGCCCACGGTGGAGGCCGCCCTCGCCGAGTTCTCCCATCCCGTCGCGCTGATGCTGGTCGACGCCGCTCTCCTGGAGCAGGTGGAGGCATCGGCCGCGGAACTGATGCGCCGGCATCCCATGGCCATGGGGGCCGTCATGATGCCCGACTATCCCGACACGCCGTTCGAGCTGCCGCGCATCCTGAACAACCGGCTGGTGCGCGCCGTGCTGCCGATGAACGTCAAGCTCGACGTGTGGCTGTGCGTGATCGAGCTGCTGCTGCTGGGCGGCGACTATTTCCCGGCCGCGCTGCTGCAATCCTATGCCGAGAAGATCGGTGCGTCTCCGGCGCCCGGCGCCGCGCCGATCCGGTTGTCCGACCTCACCGCGCGCGAGCAGCAGATACTGGAGCTGGTGTCGCGGGGCCTCCAGAACAAGATGATCGCCGCCGAGCTCAGCCTCTCGGAGCATACGGTGAAGATCCACCTTCACAACATCATCAGCAAGCTCGGCACCCACAACCGCACGGAGGCGGCGGCCCGCTTTCGCGACCATCAGGCAGGCCGCGCCGTGCCGCTCCTGGGCGGGCGGTGCTCGTGACCGGCCGCCGACGCGAGCCTTTGGGAGGACCGATGAACGCGAACCCATCCCGAAGCGGCCGGCCGATGCGCCTCCTCGTCACCGGCGGCTACGGCTTCATCGGTTCGGCGGTCGTGCGGCTGGCGGTGGCGCGCGGACATCAGGTCGTGAACGTGGATGCGCGGACCTATGCCGCCTGTCCCGACAATGTGGCGGGCGTGGCCCGCAGCATCGGCTACCGCGCCGAGCATGTGGACATAGGCGACCGGCCGGCGCTCGACCGGATTTTCGACCGGCATGCGCCCGACGCGGTGCTGCATCTGGCGGCCGAGAGCCATGTCGACCGCTCCATAGACGGGCCGGCCGCCTTCGTGACCACGAACGTGCTGGGCACATTCTGCCTGCTGGAGGCGGCGCGCCGCCACTGGGAAGGCAGGGGGCGGCCGGAGACGTTCCGCTTCCATCATGTCTCGACCGACGAGGTCTACGGCTCGCTGGGGCCGGAAGGGGAGTTCACCGAGGACACGCCCTATGCGCCGCGCAGCCCCTATTCAGCCTCCAAGGCCGGGGCGGACCATCTCGTGCGGGCCTGGAACCACACCTACGGCCTGCCCACGCTGGTCACCAACTGCTCGAACAATTATGGCCCCTTCCAATTTCCGGAGAAGCTGGTTCCGGTGGTGATCCTCAACGCGCTCGCCGGCCTGCCGATCCCCGTCTACGGCAGCGGAGAAAACGTCCGCGACTGGCTGTATGTCGAAGACCATGCGGAGGCGCTGCTCCACGTGCTGGAGCACGGCGTGGCCGGGCGCAGCTACAATATCGGCGGCGACAGCTGCGTGAGGAACATCGATCTGGTGTGCATGATCTGCGCCGAGCTCGATGCGCGTCGCCCCGGGGCGCGGCCTCATGCGGCGGCGATCCGCTTCGTCGGCGACCGCCCCGGCCACGACCTGCGCTATGCCGTGGGCCAGACGCGCCTCCGCACCGAGCTGGGCTGGCGCCCTTCCGTGCCGCTGGAGGAAGGGCTGGCGAGGACGGTCGCCTGGTATCTGGAGAACGAGGCCTGGTGGCGCGCACTGCAGGGGCGCGACGGCGTCGGGCGCCGGCTGGGCACGGGGCAGTGACGGCGGGGGTGGCAGGCGGGGCGGGACCGCCCCCGGCTTCAGCCGCTGCCGAGGCTTCAGCGCCTCGTTCCCGGCCGTCGCGATGTCTCCAGATCGAACGATGTTCTTAGGAAAGTGCTAATGGAACTTTGGCTTTATACATGCGTTGAGGCAAGTGATCTTGAGCCGGGGCGATCATTCCATGGCATTCCGGCGCGATGTAGCGGAAGATGTTTGGTGAAACGGACGCTTTAGCCAAAAAACTTGAAGGATTTCTGCCGACGGCCACCGAAAGGCTGCTGCTGGCCGAGCTCGCGGGAAGCAGGCGCAAGGTGGCTGCGCGGGAAGAACTCGGCCACGACAAGCTCGACGAAGAGAAGAACGCCAACGTTGCCTATATCCTCCACCGGGGCTGGGCCTGCGTCTACAAGCTCATGCCGGACGGCAACCGGCAGATCGTCGATTTCCGGTTGCCGGGCGACTTCATCGGGCTGGTCGGCCTGCTGCTGAAGAAGCCCGACCGGCATCTGGAGACCATGACGGAGTCTGTCATCTCCGAAATCAGCGTCAACAGGGTGCTGGCGACGTTTCACAAGTCCTCGCCGCTGGCCGAAGGACTGCTTTGGGCGCTTTCGCGCGACGCAGCCATCATGGCGGAGCACATCGTCAATCTCGGGCGGCGGCCGGCGCTGGAGCGCACGGTGCACCTGCTGCTGGAACTCGGCTTCCGCCTGTCGCAGATCGGCCTGGCGACGCCCACCGCCTATGAATGCCCGCTGACCCAGAAAGACCTTGCGGATGCGCTGGGCATCACCAACGTGCATCTGAACAGGGTGCTGCGCACCTTGCGTGACGACAACCTGCTCGCCTTCAACGGACATGTGGTGGTGCTGCACAATCTGCAATTGCTCATACGCATTTCCGGCTTCGACCCCTCCTATCTTCTCAGTGCTCGCGAGAAGTAGGTCGCTCCGGAACGGACGAGCGGGCCGGCACGCGCGCAGCCTGCGCCCCAAAGGGAACGGGCCGCGACGCTGCTGGTCGCGGCCCGTCCGGGTCGTCTGCAGGATCGGCCCATCGGGGCCGCAAGAGGTGCGCTACAGGATGAAGTCGGACACCTTCAGGTGGATCAGCCCCTGCAGCTGGACCTCGAAGTCGGCCACGCCGTCGCCGTTGATGTCAGCCTGGATGACGGTGACGTCGTTCGCGGTGCCCGGATTGTTCTCCAGATGCCAGGCGAGGGCGCCGGGAGCGCGGTCGAACAAGGCATTTTCCTGGGCAATGAAATGGAAGGTGCCGTCGCCGCGCAGCGAGCCATTGGCGTCGATCTGCGACAGGTCGATCTTGTCCTGGCCCTGCTGGAAGTCGGTGATGACGTCGCGATACTTGCCCACGACGCTGTCGGCCACCTTCGTGAACACGAACTTGTCCGCCCCGGCGCCCCCGGTCAGGACGTCCTTGCCTTCATGGCCGTAGAGGAGGTCGTTGCCGCTGCCGCCCTTGAGCACGTCGGCACCCTTGGTGCCGTGGAGTATCTTGTCGATCGTGGACGGGGTGGTCGGCTCCGGCTTCTGCACGGGATCCGGGGTGGGGGTCGGGGTCGGAGCAGGTGCCGGTTCAGGCGCCGGCGCCGGATCGGGCGTGTTCGTCTCCGGTGCCGGCGTGGCGGTGAGGCCGCCGGGCGCAGGAGCCTGACCGTGCAAATATTCGGTGTTCCCCGACAGCACCGGAGAGGACTTGTCTATGGAGTAATAGCCGTAGCCGCCCTTCTCGATGTGGTTGTCGAGGATGGACACACCTGTGATTGGTCCTCCGGAGG
>DAOKZN010000010.1:0-23810 GCA_035325625.1 Mesorhizobium sp.
TGACGCCGGGAATGACCAGCGGCACGATCATCAGCACGTAGAGCGCGCTCTTGCCCGGGAACTGCTTGCGCTCGAACAGGAAGGCGTTGCAGGTGCCGACCACCACGGACAGGGCCGACACGATCACGCCGATATAGAGCGAGTTGCGCAGGCCTTCCATCAGCCGCCGGTCGTAGAACATGCCGAGCTTGGGCTCGGTGGTGCCGAAGAACCAGTCCAGCGTGAAGCCCTTCCAGGGTAGGGCGGGAAACAGCGAATCGTTGAAGGCGAACATCGCCGCGGCCGCCAGCGGCGCGGCGAGATAGAGGAAGAAGGCGAGCATGTACCCGCCGTAGATCCAGCGCAGGGCGGTCGACTGGGGCGCGGCGACGTTCATGGGTCAGTCCTTCGCTACGGTGGAGGCCAGGCTCTGCCCGGTCAGGCGCAGTCCGAGCCAGACGACGAAGGACGTGAAGGCCAGGAGCAGCACGCCGAAGGTCGCGCCCGATTCCCAATTGTAGCGGGTGACGAACTGCTCGTAGATCTGCTCGGTGAACCACATGCTGTTCTTGCCGCCGAGAAGGATGGGGGTCAGATAGCTGCCGGCGGTCAGCATGAAGACGATGATGCAGCCGGCGACGATGCCGGGCATCGCATATGGCACCACGATGCGCCTGAAGACGGTGAAGCGGCTGCCGCCCAGGTTGTAGCCGGCCTCGATCATCGAGTTGTCCATGCCGTCCAGCGTCGAAACCAGCGGCACGATCATGAACAGGACGACCGTATACACAAGGCCGACCACCACGGTGACGTCGTTGTAGAGCAGTTCCACGGGGCCGCTGATGAGGCCGATGCCCTGCAGGAAGCCGGAGATGAGCCCGGTCTCGCGCAGGAGCACGATCCAGCCGAAGGCACGCACAAGGTCGCTGACCCAGAGCGGTATGAGGCACATGAGAAACAGCGCCGCCCGCGAGCGCTGCCTGGCGATCTTGGCGATGTAGTAGGCCACCGGAAAGCCGACGATCAGCGCCAGGATGGTCACCAGTATCGACATCCAGGCGGTGCGCAGCAGCGTGTTCCAGTAGACCGGCTCGTGCAGGAAATCCATGTAGTTGGCGAGGCCGAAGCTGTATTTGCCCGGCCCCAGCTTCTCGCGCAGCGATAGGTAGCCGACGCCGAGCTGCGGCAGCACGATCAGCAGCGCCATCCACAGGACGAATGGCATGAACAGAAGGATCAGCGACAGTTTGCCGGCATCGGAGCGGGGCATGGCGGCTACCCCGCCACGCCGAAGCACAGGCAATGTTCGCGCCGCCAGGAGATTTCGGCCTGATCGCCGGGTCTCACGGGCGAGGAGCCGTCCATGACCGCGTGACCGACCTCGACGAGGTTGCCGCCCGCCGTGCGCACGAGCACGCGGCTGTTGGCGCCGTTGAACAGCAGGCTGTCGACCGTGCCCGACAGGCGGTTGCCGTCGGCGCCTGCGCCCAGCGAGATGGTTTCGGGGCGGACGAAAACCTCCACCTTCGAGCCGGCGGCCACCTTGCTGTCGCCCGTCATGGCGATGACCTCGCCGCCGGCGTCGAGCGCGACCCGCGCCTCGCCGTCGGCAACGTCCACCGCGCGGCCCTGCCAGCGGTTGCTGTCGCCGACGAAGCCGGCCACGAAGCCGGACCTGGGGCTGTTGTAGAGTTCCTGCGGCGAGCCGATCTGCTCGAAGCGGCCGGCATTCATCACCGCCACATTGTCGGACATGACCAGCGCTTCCGACTGGTCGTGGGTGATGTAGAGGAAGGTGGTGTTGAACTGGTTCTGCAGGAGCTTCAGCTCGATCTTCATGCGTTCGCGCAGCTTCAGGTCGAGCGCGCCCAGCGGCTCGTCCAGCAGCAGCACGTCGGGTTCCAGCACCATGCAGCGGGCGATCGCGATGCGCTGCTTCTGGCCGCCCGACAGTTGCGACACCTGCTTTTCGGCGACGTCCGGCAGCCCGATGCGCTCCAGAACCGCAGCCACCTTGCGGCCGATGTCGGCCTTGTTCTCGCCGCGGCAGCGCAGGCCGTAGGCGATGTTTTCGCCCACATTCATCATCGGGAACAGCGCCAGATGCTGGAACACCATCTTGACGCTGCGCCTGTTGGGCGGCGTGGAAAGAACCGAGGCGCCCTTGATGCGGATGTCGCCGCCGGTCGGGGTTTCGAACCCGGCGATCATGCGCATCAGGGTGGTCTTGCCGCAGCCGGAAGGCCCGAGAATGGAAAAGAAGGAGCCGCGCGGAACGTCGAAGGAAACGTCGTTGACTGCAATATGCTGGCCGAACCGCTTGGTCAGGCGCTCGCATTGAAGATCGTACATAGGGTGCTCGCCAATCAACGGCCAGATATCTCACGGCCCGCGGGGAAGATCGCGCTCCCCGCGGGCCGCACTGTTACGGGGTGGCTCAGTTCGACGAGGCCGCCTTGATGCGCTCCAGGGCCTTGCCTTCGATGTCTTCCAGTCCGGCCGGAATATTGGCGAAGAATTTCAGGTTGGCCAGTGCCTTGTCGTCGAAGGCCACCTTGACGGCCGCCTTCTTGTCGTCGGGCAGAAGGTCGACGCCGCCCTTGACCGCCGAGATCGCACCCGTCGAATCCGACATCAGCTTGACGATGTCCGGACGCATGACGAAGTTGATCCACTTGTAGGCGGCATCGTCGGCCTTGCCCTTGCGCGGAATGGCGAAAGTGTCGATCCAGGCGAGGGCGCCGGTCTCCGGCGGAACGTAGACCAAATTGTTGTTCTGGCCGTAGAGCTTGAAGGCGGTCGAATCCCACGCCTCTGACGCGACGACCTCGCCCGACAGCAGCAGCGTCGACAGGTCGTCGCCGCCGTTCCAGTAGGTTTTGACGTTGTCCTTGCAGGCGATCATCTTGTCGGTCACCTCGTCCAGCATCTTCTGGTAGGCGTCCCGGTCGGAATAGAGCGCGAAGGGGTCCTTGCCGAGCGAGAAGGCCATGCCGAGAAGGATCGTGCGCCGCAACCGCATCGAGGTGCGACCCTTGTATTCCGGATTGCACAGGTCGCCCCAGCCCTTCACGTCCGGGGCCTTGGTCTTGTCGACCACCAAGCCGGAGGTGCCCCACTGGTGCGGCACGGCGTAGACGTTGCCGTCGATGGTGGTGTTGGCCTTGACCGCCTCCAGCAGGTTTTCCTGCATGTCGGCCGTGTTGATCTTCGACAGGTCGAGCGGCTTGTAGATGTCGTATTCCTGCTGCGCCGCGAAGATGCGGTCGTGGCTGGGCTGGGTCAGGTCGAAGCCCGCGCCGCCCGTGGCCCGCAGCTTTGCGATGATCTCTTCGTTGTTGGACAGCGTCACTTCCACGCTGATGTCGGGATATTCCTTCTCGAACAACTGGATGACGTTGTCCGGAGCGTAGCCGCCCCAGGTCAAAATCCGCAGCGTTTCGGCGTTCGCGCCGCTCGAAACGGCCATGAGCGCGGTTGCGCCGACAAGCGCGGTGACAAGCTTCTTCAAGATCATTGTGCTCTCCCGACACGATTTTAAGGCTGAGCGAAAGGTCAGCCCGGTTCCCAACGGCGCACTATGCGAAACGCCGCCCGGATAGATAAGGTCCACTTTCAATCAAAGATGATGCCGCTTGGCGGTTGCGATCTCCTCAGATGCGAATCGTGACCGACTTGGTCTTGCAGTAGCTGGCCACCGCCACCAAGCCTTTTTCCCTGCCGATGCCGGAGCGGCGGTTGCCGCCGAACGGCGTCTCGATGCCCCCGGCGAAATACTCGTTCACGAAGACCTGGCCGGCGTCGACGTCGCGCGCGATGCGGTGCGCCTTCGCCAGATCCCTGGTGAAGAGGCCGGCCACGAGGGCATAGTCCGTGCAATTCGCGGCTTCGACCGCCTCCTCGGCGCTGTCGACCACCTGCACCGCAAGCACCGGGCCGAAAATCTCCTCCTGGACGACCGGATCGTTCCATTCCACGTCGTCCAGGACGGTCGGCTCGAAGAACCATCCCTTGCCGGTGGCCGGATCCACGGCGACGTTGCCGCCGGTGGCGACGCTGACGCCGCGCGCCCTGGCCGCCTCGACATAGGAGGCGACCTTGCCCAGGTGCCCGGCCGAGTTGATGGCGCCGAAATCGACCCCTTCCGACAGGCCGTGGCCGATGCGCAGCGCCCGTGCGCGTGCGACCAGCCTTTCGATGAACCCGGCATGGATGGAGCGTTCGATGACGAGCCGCGAGCCGGCCGAGCAGATCTGTCCGGCATTCTCGAAGATCGCGCCGGCGACATTGTCGAGCGCCAGCTCGATGTCGGCGTCGGCCAGCACGATGTTCGGCGACTTGCCCCCGAGTTCGAGCGTGACGGAGGCGATGTTCTGCGCCGCCGCCTTCATGACGTTGACGCCGGTGACGGTCGAGCCGGTGAAGGTGACGTGGCGCACGTCCGGATGCGAGACCAGCGGCGCGCCCGCTTCGATGCCGGTTCCGGTCACCACGTTGCAGACCCCGCGCGGCAGGCCGGCCCGGACCAGGATTTCGGCCAGCAGCAGCGCCGTCATCGGCGTCTGCTCGGCCGGCTTCACCACGGCGGTGCAGCCCGCCGCCAGCGCTGGCGCGATCGACCGGCACGCCGTCGACAGCGGATAGTTCCACGGCACGATATGGGCGGTGACGCCCACCGGCTCCTCGATCGAATAGGAGGTATAGTCCGGCCCCAGCGGATAGGCCTTGCCCTCGTGCTTGTCGGCCGCGCCCGCGTAATATTCGAAGGTCCGCGCGGCTCCGCGCACGTCGCCGCGTGCTTCCGCCAGCGTCTTGCCGCTGTCCAGAACCTCTGCCGTCGCCAGGCGCTCGGCGTTCTGGCGGATGAGCTCTGCCGTGCGCATCAGGATGCGGCCGCGCTCGGCGGGGGTCGCCCGGCGCCATTCGCCGCGCTCGGCGCGCTTGGCCGAAGCGACCGCCTCGGCGACGTCCTCGGCCGTTCCCGCCGCGAAGCTCGCATATGGCTCGGCCCGGCCGGGATCGAAGGTTTCCATCAGGTTTCCGGAAAGGGGCCTGCGCCATTCGCCGTCGATGAAATGCATCGTCGGCAGCGCATCGGAAATCGCGTCCACGCCCGCCGGCCCCTGTGCCATCACTCGACCTCGCTGACCTGGTAGTCGGACTTGGCTAGCCATTCGGGGTCGATCTCGACGCCCCAGCCCGGCTCGTCCGAAATGGCGACCATGCCGTCTTCGACCGTATAGGGCGACTTGACGAACAGGCCTTCCTGCCAGGGGTAGTAGTCGGGCCCCTCGATGGAGAATTCCAGATATTTGCCCGCCCCCTCGATGGCGCGCAGCAGATGCATGGTGAAGAGCGTGACGAGGCCGAGATTGGCGCTGTGCGGCGTGACGGGAAGCCCCGCGGCCCTGGCCATGGCGCATACGCGCAAGGTGCGGCTGATGCCGCCGAGATACAATATGTCGGGCTGGACGACGTCGACGGCGCGCATCTCGATCATGTGGCGCCAGGTCGGGATTTCGCAATCCTGCTCGCCGCCGGTGACCGCGATATCGAGCGCGTCGGCCACCTGCTTCGTCTGCTCCAGCTCCCAGTAGAGGCAAGGCTCCTCGAAATGCTCGACGCCGTTGTCCATCAGCAGCTTGCCGACTTCGATGGCGCGCGCGGGCGAGAAGCCGCTGTTGGCGTCGACCAGCAGCGACGCCCCGTCGCCCAGGGCCTTGCGGATGGCCGGCACGATCTCTTCCGTGCGGCCGGGCCATTCGTCCACGTCGTGGCCGTATTCGGCGGCGATGCGGAACTTGAAGGCG
Organism: Mesorhizobium sp.; assembly: GCA_035325625.1. Taxonomy (GTDB): domain Bacteria; phylum Pseudomonadota; class Alphaproteobacteria; order Rhizobiales; family Rhizobiaceae; genus Mesorhizobium. The sequence continues at coordinate 5,790 of DAOKZN010000010.1, forward strand.
TCGAAGCCGAACTCGTCGCGCAGGCGCCTGAAGCGCTCCGCCTCGGCCGCCGGGGTGATGTCGCGCTTCATGGACGACGCATAGGTGCGCAGCCTGCCGGGCGTGCCGCCGAGCAGGCTGACCACCGGCAGGCCGGCCGTCTTGCCGCGCAGGTCCCAGATCGCGGTGTCGAGGCCGCCGAGCGCCCGCTTCATGTAGGAGCCGGGGAATTTGTGCTCGCGCTCGATCACCTTGTCGGTCAGGGCGTCGATGTCCTCGAACTCCACGCCGAGCACGTAAGGCGCGACCTGCCGGTGCAGCACGGTCGCGGTTATGTCGGACTGGTAGGTGGAAACCTGGCCGATGCCCTGGGCGCCGTCCTCGGCCGTGATGCGGACAAAGCCGACGAACCGGTTTGCGAACGTCTCTATGCGTTTGATCTTCAAGTTTGGAGATCCTCGAAAAGCGAGCCGAAGGGATTGTCGTTGGACTATGAAATCCGCCCGGCTGCGGTAAGGTCCACTTTCAAAAAATCGGAAAGCCGGTTATCTCCGGGCCGATGGAGCTTGCAGCTCTTCGGTCCCGAAGCGGAGAACGCCCGCAGGCGGCAAAGGCCGGCTCCGCACTGGTGGAGTACCGGCATGCCGCGGGCAGGTCGCGCCTGCCGAGCGCCCCGGCGCCTTGCCGGACAGGCACGTCAAGGGAGACGCCCTCGGAATGGTCAAGAGGTCTTCAGGTGAGCTGCTGTTTTCGATCGCCGTCGACCGTTCTCTCGACAAGTCCATCACCACCCAGGTCTACGGCGCGATACGCCAGCTGATCACTTCGGGCGACCTGCCTGCCGGCAGGCGGCTGCCGTCCAGCCGCACGCTGGCGAAGGAGCTGGACATTTCGCGCACGACGGTGATGGCGGTGTTCGAGCGCCTGACATCGGAGGGCCTGATCGTTTCGCGCACGGGGTCGGGCTCCTATGTCTCGGACCTCGCCGAAGCCACCAGGCCGAGCGGGCCGCTCGTCGTGCAGCAACCCGGCGCGTCCGTCTCCACCAAGCTCGCCGACATCATCGCCGACGCATCGCCGCGCTTCTTCCAGCGCCTGTCGCATCCGCGCACGCCGCGCGCCTTCGTCACCGGCCTGCCCGACTACGACGCCTTTCCGCTGGCCGTATGGGCGCGCCTGACCGCCAAGCACTGGCGCGAGCCGCGCGACCGGATCATGGGCTATTCGGATGCCGACGGCCACCCGCGCCTGCGGCTGGCGATCGCCGAGCACCTGCGCTCCAATCGCGGCGTGTCCTGCGAGGCCGAGCAGATATTCATCGTCAACGGCGCGCAGCAGGCCTTCGACCTGATCGGCCGCGTGCTCCTCAACCCCGGCGATCCGGTGTGGTTCGAGGACCCCGGCGCCATCGGCGCGCGCAACAGCCTGATAGCCTGTGGCGCGCGCATGGTGCCCGTTCCGGTGGACAAGGAGGGCATCTCCGTCGAGGCCGGGCTGCGGCTGGCCCCGGATTTCCGGCTTGCCTTCGCCACGCCTTCCCACCAGCATCCGACCGGCGTGGAAATGAGCCTAGCGCGGCGCGCGGAACTGCTGGCGGCCGCCAACCGCAACGGCGCCTGGATCATCGAAGACGATTATGACGGCGAGTTCCGCTACGACGGCCGGCCGCTGCCGACCCTGAAAAGCGGCGACACCGGCGAACGCGTCATCTATGTCGGCACGTTTTCCAAGACGATGTTTCCGGCGCTGCGCCTCGGCTTCTATATCGCGCCCCGGCCGCTGGTGCCGGTCTTCCAGCGCATTTCCGGCGCGTTCCTGCAAGGCGTGCCGTCGAGCATCCAGGCGGTTCTTGCGGCCTTCATCGAGGAAGGCCACTTCGCCACGCATCTGCGCCGCATGCGCGATATCTATGCCGAGCGCCACGCCGCCTTCCACGAAGCCGCCGAACGGCATCTGCGCGGGCTGCTGCACGCCAATCGCTCCGTCGCCGGGTTCCATGTGGTGGGCACGTTCGCCCGGCCGGGGATGGAGGAGGACAGGGTCTCGGCCGATGCCGGGGCCGCCGGCCTCTTGGTCTCGCCCATCGGCCGCTTCTGCATCGAGCGCTCGCATGTCGAGCCCGGCCTGGTGCTGGGCGTGAGCGCCATAGACGAGCGCGCCATCGGCAAGGGGGTCGAGACGCTGGCCCGCGTTCTGGAGAAGCACGGCGGCTGACCCCGGGGCCAGAGCATCGGACCGAAAAGTGGAATCCGGTCTCCGGAAAATCCGATGCTCAAACAAAGAGATGGATCGCCGATATGCATCCGTCAGGATGCACGCGATCTAACGATTGTCCTCCAGGATCATCGCCACGCCCTTTTCCGCCACCATCATGGTCGGCGCATTGATGTTGCCCGAGGTGACGTTGGGAAAGACCGAAGCATCGACGACGCGCAGGCCCGCGAGCCCATGCACCCGCAGGCGAGCGTCGACCACGCTCGTCCCGTCGTCCGGCCCCATGCGGCAGGTGCACGAGGCGTGGAAGACGCTGCCGGAGCGGGCGCGGATGTCGGCGATGAGGCTGTCCTCGCTCTGCATCTCCTTGCCCGGCTTCATCTCGTCGACGATGAGGGCGCGCATGGCCGGTTGCTCGGCGATGCGGCGGATGAGGCGCACGCCGGCCAGCATCTCCTCCATGTCGCCGGGGGCGGACAGGTAGTTCGGCTCGATGACCGGCGCGGCCTTGGCGTCGGGCGATCCGATATTGATGGAGCCGCGGCTGGCGGGGCGGCACGGCTGGATGCCGATGAAGAAGCCGGGGAACGGGTCCGGCATGGTCAGGCGCCGCACGCCCGGCGTCGGCTTGCTGTAGCTGACCGGCGAGAAATAAAGCTGCATGTCGACCCGGTCGAGGCCGGGTCGCGATTTGACGAAGCCGCCGGCCTGGTTGACGCTGAGCGACAGCGGCCCGTCGCGGAACAGCACATAGCGCATGCCGAGCAATATCCGCCCCCACCAGGGGCGCAGCAGCGAATTGAGGGTCGGCTTGCGCGAGCGATAGAGATAGTCGATGCCGAGATGGTCCTGCAGGTTCCCGCCGACTGCGGCCATGTCCTTCACCACCGTCTTGCCGAACTTCTGCAGCAGCGCACCGGGGCCGACGCCCGAATGCTGCAGCAGCATGGGCGACTGCACCGCCCCGGCGGACAGGATCACCTCGCGCCCGGCGCGCGCCGTCAGCGTCTCGCCGCCGACCTCGTATTCGACGCCGGCCGCACGCGAGCCTTCGAAAAGGATGCGGGTGGCGAAGGCGCCGGTGACGACCTTCAGGTTCGGGCGCCTGGCCGCCGGGTGCAGGAACGCCGTGGCCGACGAGGCGCGGATGCCGTTCCTGGCGCTGATCTGATAGACCGAAATGCCTTCCTGGTGCTCGCCATTGTAGTCGGGCGTCCTGGTGAAGCCGGCCTGCTCGGCCGCCTGCAGCCAGTCCTTGCACAGCGGGTGGACCGAAGGCGCCATGTCGGTGACGTGAAGCTCTCCCGAGCCGCCGCGCCACGCGTCGCCGCCGCGCTCGAACGTCTCCATCGACTTGAAGTGGGGCAGGACGTCCTTCCAGCCCCACCCGGGATTGCCAGCCTTTTCCCAGTCGTCGAAATCGTCGCGCTGGCCGCGCACATAGACCATGGCGTTGATCGAGGACGAGCCGCCCAGCACCTTGCCGCGCGGCCAGTAGCTGGTGCGCCCGGCCAGCGCTTCCTGCGGCCCGGTCTCGAACCGCCAGTTCACCTTGGGATTGTAGAAGCTGTGGCCGTAGCCGATCGGCATGCGGATCATGACGCGGCGGTCGCTTCCGCCGGCCTCCAGCAGCAGCACCCGGAACCTGCCGGAGCGGGTCAGGCGATTGGCGAGCAGGCAGCCGGCCGATCCGGCTCCGACAATGATGAAATCGAACTCGGCCACGGCTTGCCCCCTTGCTGCGCGTCGATGCTTTTACATCGGCGCGGCGGGGCGAAAAGGAGCCATTGCGACAAGAGTTTGAAGCCATTGCCGCCATCGGCGAGGCCGCAGCCGCGCTCGGCAGCCGCCGGCCAGGGGTTACTTCGCAGGCCCTGAGATCGACTTCAGGATCGAGGCCCCCATCGTGTATTTCGGATCAACCATGTTGCCGAGCCGCACGCGCCCGGCCTGCGTCAGCAGCATGTAGGCGTCCAGCTCGTCGAAGCCGAAATCCGCCGCCAGCCAGCGCACCAGCTCGCGATAGGCCTGGCGGGCGGCGTCCTCCATCGGCCGCGCCGAGCCGATGGTCATGTAGAACGTCTCGTTCTCCAGGCGCGGCGTCCTGATGGTCCAGCCCTTGATCAGGTCCACCTGCACGGTGGTCACCGTCGGGTGCTCGATCGCCACGCCGCACAGTTCGCCGTCGCCCTGCGCCGCATGGCAGTCGCCCAGATAGAGATAGGCGCCCTCGACCTGCACCGGCAGGTAGATGACCCCCCCGGGCCCGACATCGGGCAGGTCCATGTTGCCGCCGTAATAATCCGGAACCAGCGCACTGATCACCTCGATCTCGGGCGCGGTGCCGATCGTGCCGATGAACGGCTGGTAGGGCAGGGTGATGCGGTCGTTCCAGGTCACGCCCTTTTCGGCGTCGACATCGACCTTCTTGACGATCTCCGGCAGCGGCCCATTGAGCATGGCGGTGTCGCCGGTGGGCACCAGCCCGCCGAATTCCGGCATGATCACCGTGGTGCCGCAGGGCTGCGGACCGCGCGGGCGGATGTCCCTGATGTAGACGGCCAGCGTGTCGCCTTTCTGGGCGCCTTCGACATGGATCGGACCGTTCTGCGGGTTCAGGAACGGGAAGTTGAGCACCTCGCTCGGCCGGTCCGCCTCGCTGCGGATCTTGCCTTCGAAGGCGTCGTGGGTCTCGGCGGAAACGACGTCGCCCGGCTTCACCCGCAGCACGGGCTCCGCATAGGGCCCGTAGACATAGTGGTAGGTGCCCTGCGTCGCTTCGGTGATGGCGTGGGTCGCACCCGCCTTGCCCTTCGCCACGCCTTTGCGCGCCATGATGGATTGGTCAAACCAAGACATAAAGTCCTCCTTGCATGTGATTTCGGATCGGGGTGGCCGGAGCGCGGTCCCGGAAGGTGCGTCGCGATCTTCGGGGAGGGAGCATGAAAGGCTCTAGACCGAGAGATATTTGCGGACCGTCTCGCGGTCCTCCAGCATTTCCGCCGTCAGCGCGGCGGTGATGCGCCCCTTGTCCATGACATAGCAGCGCTGTGCCATGGCCCTGATCATGTCGATGTTCTGCTCGACCAGCACGATCGACACGCCGGTCTTGCGGTTCAGGTCCACCGTCAGCCGCGCGATGTCCATCACGATCGACGGCTGGATGCCCTCGGACGGCTCGTCGAGCAGGATCAGCGAAGGCCGGCCGATCAGCACGCGCCCGATCGCCAGTTGCTGCTGCTGCCCACCCGACATGGTGCCGGCGCGCTGACGCCGCCGCTCGGCCAGGATCGGGAAATGCCCGTAGACCTCGTCATAGACTTGGCGCGAGGCGCCGCCGCAGATGGATTCGCCCACGGCCAGGTTTTCCTCCACGCTCATGCGCGGAAACACGTCCCGCCCCTGCGGGACGTAGCCTATGCCAAGCCGTGCCCGCCTGTGCACGGCGAGCTTGCCGATCGCCTGTCCCTTGAACTCGATGCCGCCGCGGTCCGCCGGCAGCAGGCCGATCAGGCTCTTCATGAGCGTCGACTTGCCGACGCCGTTGCGGCCGATGACCGCCACGATCTCGCCGGCGTGCACCTGCAGGTCCACGCCCTGCAGCACGGGCTTGCCGCCGTAGCCGGCCCAAAGGCCGCGGGTCTCAAGCAGAATATCGCTAGCCATCGGCCTGCCCCAGATAGATCGCCGCGACGCGATCGTCGTTGATGATCTCGTCGATGGTGCCCTGCGCGAAGGTCTTGCCGAAATGCAGCACGGTCACCTTCTGGGCGATCTGCCGCACGAAGGCCATGTCGTGCTCCACCGCCAGGATGGTCACGCCTTCGGCGTTCAGAGCCTGCACGATCTCGCCGGTCGCGTAGGTTTCGTCGGGCGTCATTCCGGCCGTCGGCTCGTCCAGCAGCAGGAGTTGCGGCTTGAGGCTGATGGCCATGCCGATCTCCAGCCATTGCTTCTGCCCGTGGCTGAGATTGCCGGCCAGCTGGCCCTCGGCTCCCTCGAGGTTGAGGAAGGAAAGCAGCCGCGCGATCTCGCTTTTCAGCGATGCGCCGTCCAGATGGTGCTGCAGCGCGATCTCCAGATTGTGGCGCACGGTCAGCGCCTTGAAGATGCCCGGAACCTGAAACTTGACGCTGATGCCGCGGCGGATGCGCTCGAACGGTTTCAGCCGGGTGATGTCCTCGCCCCGGTAGAGCACCTGGCCGCTGGAAGGCATGTGCTCGCCCAGGATAAGGCGGAAGAAGGTGCTCTTGCCCGCCCCGTTGGGGCCGATCAGGCAATGGATCTCGCCGGGCTGCAGGACGAAATCGACATTGTTGGTGACGTGCAGGCCGCCGAACCGCTTGTTGAGGCCGCGTGTTTCCAGAATGGCCATCACGCCTTCTCCTTACCGCGCGTGCCGAGGATGCGCCCGGCAAGCCCTGCGATGCCGAGCACGATGCCTTCGGGCGCGAGCAGCACCGTGAAGACCAGCAGCGCGCCCATCACGATCAGCGCATATTGCGCGCCGTAGATGGTCAGCGCCTGGAAACCGCCCAGCACCACCAGCGTGCCGACGAGGGTGGCCGTGAGGTCGCTGCGGCCGCCCACCGCGACCCAGACGATGGGCAGGGCGGCGGCGGTGATGCCCATGCTGGAAGGGGTGATGTATTGGCCCCACGAGGTGTAGAGCACGCCCGACAGGCCGGCCAGCATGGCCCCGATGACGAAGGCGCCGAGCTGGTACTTGCGCACGTCGTAGCCCAGCATCTCCGCCCGCTCCGGGTTTTCGCGGATGGAGACCAGGACGTTGCCGAAGGGCGAGTTCACCAGCATGCGCAGCCCGAGATAGACCAGCACGACCAGCGCCAGCACCACGTAGTAGAGCGCGACGTCCGCATAGAGCGCGATGTCGCCCCCGAACCATGGAACGGTCAGCGGCGGCATGCCGCTCATGCCGTTGAAGCCGTTGAGCCGCGCCGTGCCGATCGCCCATTCCGGTCCCGCCGTCTGCGCCATGAAGCGCTCCAGGACCAGCGTGACCGACAGCGTCACGATGCCCAGGAACACGCCGGTTATGCGCCCGAAGAACAGGAAGTAGCCGATCACCGCCGCGAACACGCCGGCCAGCAGCACCGACAGCAGCAGCGCGACGAGGGTGAAGCCGTATGCGCTGCCGATGTTTATCGTCAGGACGCCATAGGCATAGCCGGCCACGCCGAAGAACGCGGTCTGTCCGAACGACAACGCGCCGCCATAGCCCCAGATCAGGCTCAGCCCCATGGCCATGAAGGTCCAGGTGAGGAAGTAGACGGTGTTGCCGATCGTGTAGCCATCGGAAAACAGCGGATAGGAGGCCGCTGCCGCCACGACCAGGGCAAAGCCGGTCCAGAAGAGCGGGCCGCGCCCCCTGGTCTGCGGCCCTTCGAGACGCTCGAGAAACCTGAAGCTCATCAGCCGCGCCCCCTCAGCAGGAAGCCCGACAGGCCGTTCGGCAGCAGCCGGATGACCAGGATGACCGCGATCAGCAGGCCGATCTGTCCGAACAGCTGGCCATGCCAGGAGGTCAGAGCGGCCTTGACGACGGCCAGGATGGCCGCGGCGGGCGCGGTGCCCAGGAACACGTCGGCGCCGCCCACCACGACGGTCACGAACGCTTCGACGATGAAGCTCGATCCCATGGTGGGCACCAGCGTCATGGTCGGGGCGTAGAGGCCGCCGGCGAGCCCGGCCAGCGCGGCGCCCAGGCCGAAGGTCAGCGAATAGATGTAGCCGGTGTTGACGCCGAGGCTTCCGGCCATGTGCGGAACCTGGATCGTCGCCCGCGCCAGGATGCCGAAGCGGGTCTTGTTGAAGATGAGATAGAGCCCGGCCAGGATCGCCAGCGAGGCGATCATCAGCACGATCCGGTAGAATGAGAAGGACAACGCTCCGAAGGTGAAGGAGCCGAGCGGCGTTCCCGTCCCCTGCATGGTCGAGCCGAGCAGGATGAGCGTGCCCTGCGTGGCGATGAGGCTGATCCCCCAGGTCGCCACGATCGTGTCCAGCGGCCGGCCGTACAGATGGCGGATCACCAGCCGTTCCAGTAGGATGCCGAAAAGTCCCGCCACGAGCGCCCCGCAGACGATCGCCAGCGGCAAGGGCAGGCCGAGGGTCTTGGTCATGACGGTGACGTAGGCGCCGCACATGATGAACTCGCCATGCGCCAGGTTGATGACGCCCATCATGCCGAAGATGATGGCCAGCCCGCAGGCGGAAAGCACGAGGAAGGCGAAGGCATCGCCGAACTGGTAGAATGCGGCGAAGAGGGAACTCAACAGCTCCATCGAAAGGTCCTCAAATCTGGATGGCGCGTCTGCGGAATGCCCCGGCGCGGCGGTGGAGCCGCGCCGGGGAACTCCGTCATCAGCCCTTGGACGGGGGATTGGACGGCGTGTACTGCTCGCTCGGATCGCTCTTGGTCAGGTCGCAGCCCGCTTCGCCCAGCCAATAGGGCTTCACGTCTTCCCACACCTTGGGGAAGGTCACCGAATGGTCGGCCTCGACCTTGGCCAGGTAGATGGTGTGCGACATGTGCTGGCTCTTGGGATCGAGGCAGACCTTGCCGGACGGACCGTCGAAGCAGACATCGCCCTCGGCGATGATCTTGCGCAGGTCCTCGCGGGCGGTCGAGCCGCCGGCCCGTTCCACCATCTGCTTGTAGAGGTTGACCGCGATGTAGCTGTTGGCCGCCTCCTGGTTCACATAGGGCTCGTCCGGGAACTTGGCCCTGAAGCGCGCCAGGAAGTCCTTGCTGGCGGGGGTGTCCACTTCCTCGATGTAGTTGGCGGTCACATGCATGTTGGCCAGGCTCGGCGGCGTGAAGCGCTTGTGCTCGTAGCCCTGGCCGACATTGACCGAAGACGCCATCGGCAGGTTCAGGTTGGCCGAGGCGGCCTGCTCGTAATAGGAGGCCTGGGCGGTGCCGACCAGCAGCGTCACCACGAAGTCGGGCTTGGCGGACTGGATGTTCTGGATGGTCTGCGAGAATTGCGACACGCCGAGCGGGATGAACTCCTCGCCCGCCATCTCGCCGCCGTTCTCCTTGACGATGTTGCGCACCCATTCGGCCGAGATCTGGCCGAAATTGTAGTCCGCCGCGATCGTGTAGACCTTCTTGCCGTAGGTCTCCATCATCCAGGGGATGAGCGTGGAGAACTGCTGCTCCGGCACGGCGCCGGTGATGACCATGTTGGCGTCGCAGACGCCGCCTTCATACTGGTTGTTGTAGAAGGCGAAGCCGTCGAACTGGTTGACGATGGGGCGATAGGCCTCGCGCGAGGCCGAGGAGAAGCCGGCGAAGATCACGTCCACCTTGTCGCGCTGCAGGGCGCGGCGCGTGAACTCCTGGAAGCGCGTGTTGTCGGACTGGGTATCGTAGATCACCAGTTCGATCGGCCGCCCGGCAATGCCGCCGGCGGCATTGATTTCCTCCGTCGCAAGCTGGATCGCGTGGACCTTGCCGATGACCGGCACCACGAAGTCGCCCGACTGGTCCTCCAGCACGCCGATCTTGATCGGCTCCTGGGCCATCGCGCCGGAAAAAAGCACGACAGAACTCACCGCCGCAAGCGCGGCGCTCTTCAACGTCCTCAGCACAGTCTCTCTCCCTTGAGGTTAAGTGGCGATCATTGACCTTTTCTCAGGTTCCGGATCGTCCCGGGACACTTCGTCCGCTTGTCGGACGAAGCGTTCGCAAAAGGCCTCGACACTCAGCCGGGCCTTCATGCTCTCGCGGCGCAGAAGCCGATATGCCTCGTCGTCGTCGACGCCATGCCTGCGCATGATCTCGACGATCGCCTTGACCACGCCGCGGCGCTGCCGCCGGCGCTCCTCGTGCAATTCGATGGAGGCTTCCATCTGCTGCATGCGCTGATAGGTGTTCACGCACAGCACCAGCGCCGAATAGACGATGGCGCCATGTACGGGCTTGCGCAGGATCGCCGTGGCGCCGAGCTGGTAGAGGCCGCGCAGGCGGCTCGGCGCCTCGATCCCCACCAGGCCCACTATGGGCACGGCGGCGATGCCGCTTATCGGACCGACCGGCAGTTCGATCGGATCTTTGAGGTCGCCGTCCACGAACAGCAGGTCGCGCTCCGCGTCGAGGTCCCCGGCACCTATGGCCGCCCGGTCGCCCGACAGCGGCACGTAGGAGACCGAGACGCCGAGCTTCAGCAGGGTCTGGTCCAGCGCTTCCAGCGCGCGGCCGTCGCGCGACACCACTATGGCGCGCCTGTTGACGAAGTTCTGGATGAAGCGCGTCCGGATCATGACACGACCCTCAGCGCCGGCTGGCCCGACGCCCCGGCGGCCGGGTCATCGAGCGAGACCAGATACGGGTCGGGACGGACCGGGCCCGCGGCCTCGATGAACACGTCGAACTGCGCGCGGCGGTTGGAGCGCCCTATCCGGGGCGTCAGATAGGTGTGGTGCGTCTCGGGGTCGATGGTGACCATGCCCTGCGGAGCCAGCATCCTGAGGCCCGCCACCGCGCCGCGCGCGGCGAGCGCGTCTTCCCCACCCACCGCCTGCAGCGCCGTGGCCAGGAACTTGGTGGCGATGTAGGCGGCCTCGCCTTCCGCCGAGGGCGGCGGCCCGTGCGGGAACTCCGCCTCGTAGGCGGCAACGAAGCGCCGGTTCTCGGGGGACGGCAGCGAGGCGAAATAGACGCTCGAACTCAGGTGCCCGTCGCGGCAATCCTCGGCGATCTCGGTGAGGTCCGGCTCGGTGAGGTTGCAGCTTGCGATGGGGTAGCGCGCGAGCTGATCTATGCCCTGCGCGACGCAGGCCCGGCGGAACTGCTCGAAGAAAGCATAGGAGGAGCTGCCGATCAGCGCGTTGAAGACGAAGTCCGGCTTTTCCTCGAAGATCATGTCGACGATCTGGGCGAGATCGGTTTCGCCGACCGCCACGTAGCGTTCCGCCACGACCTTGCCGCCGCGCTGCGAAATATACTCGCGCAGCACCCGGTTGCTCTCCCAGCCCCAGATGTAGTTCGAGCCGACGCAGAAGGCCCGCTTGCCATAGGTGTCGAGAAGGAAGTCCATCAGCGGCGAAATGTGATGGTTCGGCGCCGCCCCGGTATAGATGACGTTGGACGAGCTCTCGAAACCCTCATAGTGCGCCGGATGCCACAGAAGCGCGTCGTGCTTCTCGAAGATCGGGATGACCTCCTTGCGGCTGGATGACGTGTAGCAGCCGACGATGTGGCGCAGCCCCTGGTCGATCATCTGCTTGGCGGCGGTGGAATAGGCCGACAGCTCGCCGCCCGGATTGACGTGATGCGGCTCGAGCGTGATCGCGGCGTCGGCATCGGCATTGATCTGCGCGCAGGCCAGCAGCGCCCCATTGAGGATGGAGCGGCCGACCGTTCCGTAGGTCCCGGTCGTCGAGATCAGTATGCCAATCGGGTAGATCGCTCTGCCCATGCCCCCCATCACCAGCACAAAAAACCCGTCAGCACATTCAAGTGCTGCGGGCGACGATGCCATTTTATTTTTTTGCTACTGAAAACGCGTTGCGGGCTACTTTGCCCCACGTTCCTTGGAAGATAGGGCCAACGTCGCGAAAATGTCAACCCCTGCCGAGGCTCGCCGCTGTCGGCGTGCGGGCCCGCGCAACTCCCGGCCTGCCGTTCAGTGCATCATCAGAAGCGGTATTTCGGCATGCGTGAGCAGCGAATGCGTCACCCGCCCCAGGAGCATTTCCAGGAACTGGCCGTGCCGGTAGGCGCCGGTCAGGAGGCACGACGCGCCGATCGAGGCGACATATCCGGCAAGAGCGTCGGCGACGGACTGCGGGCCGGAATCGACGCCGACGATTTCCGCCGCTATGCCCGATTGCGCCAGCCATTGCGCGGCCGTGCTCCGATACGTCCGGCTGCCGTCGTTGACGCACACGGCCGTGACCCTGGCGGCCGCCGCCAGCCACGGCTGTGCCGCCTGCACGGCGCGACGGGCGTGGTCGTCCGGCTTCCATCCGATCGCCACATGGCGCAGGAAGTCCGCCGGCCCGGGGCGGTAGGGCGGCAGCAGGGCCAGACGATGGCTTTGGAAAAGCACGGCGTGAACCACGTCGCGCGCATCCAGATTGCCGGTCCGGGGCGCTACCACAAGATCCGCGTCGGCGCATTCCGCCGCCACGCAGCGGTCGATCTCGCCGGAACGGTCACGCCAGCCGACCTGGCTCCGGCCGGGCGCTTCCCGGCGCCAGTCCTCGAAAATGCCCCTGATGCGGGCCAGCCGCTCTTTCGCGGTTCCTTCGCTGGCCTCCCGGAGCAGCTGGATGTCCATCTCCTCGGCCGACCCCAGCATCGCCATGGGATCGGCCCCGATATGAACGGCGCGCACCGCGCCGCCGACGGCAAGCGCCGCCGCCTCGCCGAGGTCCAGGCAGGCGCGTGCGGTGACCTGGTCCGGCAGCAGCACCACCACGTTCGACGCGCTGCCGCCCGGCTGCGGCGTCGCCTCCCGCAGTCCTGGCGATCCCCTGCCGGATTTGTCTTCGGTCATGGTGCATGCTCCTTCCGTCCGCGAGGGAAAGCATCACCAACGCCGTTTCTCCTGTCGCCCGGAAGCGTGGCAGGAGCCGTCGGGCACAAGGCGTGGGGCTTCACCCCCGCTGCCGTTCAGGGTACTGCCGATGCAAAACGCAGGCAAGGCGCGTGTGGCTTGCGCCGACCCTGCCCGTCAGCGGCTCGCGTCGCTGAGAGTGCGGCAATTGGCCTTCCACCAGACCACGTGGCCGTCTGGCACCAGGCCGTTGAGCAGCTTCATGGCCGCCTGTGCCACCTCCGGCTCGTCGAAGAACTCGATGACGATGGGCAGGTCCGCGGTGAGACGCAGCAGGTCGGCGGCGTGCACCGCGCCGCTGGCGCCGAAGCCGGCTATGCCGCGGAAGATGGTGACGCCCTTCACCCGCTGCCGGTCGTGCAGGAGGGTGAATATCTCCTGCTGGAGGTTGGTGCGGCGGCCGTGCTCGGCCTCGTGGATGTAGATGCGCACGACGATGACTTCGCTGCTCATGGGACGGACGACCTCACAGGTTGCGGGCGAGATAGGCGCCGCCGAAGGCGCCGAGGAAGCCGATGCCGACCGAAAGCGCCATATAGAGCGCCGCCTTGCCGATGCTGCCCTGCTCGACCAGCAGCAGCGTCTCCATCTCGAAGGTCGAGAAGGTGGTGAAGCCGCCGAGCCCGCCGGTGAGGATGCCGGCGCGCAGCTCCGGCGACATGGTCAGCCGCTCCAGCGTGTCGATGAACAGGAAGCCCATCAGGAAGCTGCCGAGCAGGTTGATGCTGAGCGTGGCGTAGGGAAACTCGCGCCCGTAGACGGCCTGCACCAGATTGGTCATGCCGAAGCGCGCCCAGCAGCCGATGACGCCGCCTATGGCGATGGCGATATAGGTCCACATGATTGCCTTTCGTGTCTGTCAGGTCGGTGTGAGAGGCCGCGGTGCCGTGGGTCGTTACCGCGGGCCGATCGGGGAAGGCGGAGAGGAAGGGCCGGGGTATGCTGGCGCAGGCCGGCCTCCGGCCTGCGCCTGCGTGCCGGGCTCCGGCCCGAAGATATCGCGATAGAGATCGGCGCCGTAGCTCGTCGGCAGAGGTCTTTCCTCGTGCAGCCGGAAGCTCCGGTTGCCGTCTTCCGCCCGGTCCGCGCGCAGGAACAGCGCCTTCACGCTGCGGTCGTCGAAGAAGACGCGCGCGAACTCGTACATGTGCGACACGAAGAAGACCATGATCCCCCTGTCGACCAGCGCCGAGACGATCTGTCTGGCGATCTCCGATCCTTCCCGCTCGTTGGTCGCCGCGAAGGACTCGTTGAACAGCATCATGGCGCGGCTGCGGATGCGGCCGGCTATGTCGTCCATGCGCACCAGCTCCTCGTCGAACTTGCCGCTCCTCATGCTGCGGTCCTCCTCGCGCTTGTAATGGGTGAACAGCCCGGTGCGCAGCGAGGCGGAAAAGGCCCGCGCCGTCACGAACATGCCGCATTGCATCATCAGTTGCGCCAGGCCCACGCTGCGCAGGAAGGTGGACTTGCCGCCCCGGTTGGCGCCGGTGATGATGACGAGCTGCCTGCCGTCGGCGTCGACGTCGTTGCCGACCACCTGCCGCTGCATGGCCAATGCCAGGCATGCGTCGCGCAGGTCCCGGCAGGAGAAGGCCAGCGGCTCGGCAGACGGGTCCGGAAAGGACACGGGCCCGCCGATGCGGGCAAGCTCCTCGTGCAGGTTGAGGCAGCCGATATAGAAGGCGAGCTCGGCGCCGAGCATCTTCAGGAAGCCGAACACATGGTTCGCCGATTCCGTCAGCGCATCGGAAACCAGGCCGAGCCCGCGATCCTGCAGCTCGGACAGCGCCCTGGCGCCGACCTCGTCGCGCGGATGCAGCTGCATGGTGAAGCTGGCGGGCGCAGGCGTCAGCAGCCGGCGGATCATGTGCCGGTCGCGATCCTGCGGTTGCCGCAGCATGAAGCCGATGCCCTTGCCGCCTTCGCCCAGTTCGGCGCTCATCAGCACGCCGTCCTTGAATGTCAGCCGTTTCAGGTCGGCCGTGGCGGCGGCAAGGTAGTCGTCGCCCAGATTGTCGTTGAGCGTCTTGAAGAACCGGGTGAAGCCGGCGGAACTGAAGCCCTTGTAGTAGGTGTTGCAGGTGTTGCGCAGCCGCCGCAGCACGTCCAGGCAGACCGACAGCGTCCGCACCGAGGTCGAGACCTTCATCGACGGGTCGTTGCCGAACGGACTGTAGAGGCGGTCCCTCTTGCGGTTGAACGGCTCCAGGGACAGTTCGTGGAACTGCCGCACGACGTCGGCATTGGCCAGGCAGTCTTTCAGGATGTCCTGCCTGTGGAGGATCGTGTCCATGTCGTTTTCCCAGGCACCCAGCAGGGCGGCCTGCGCGACCTCGCGAAGCTGGGCGTTTCCTTTCGCCATGGCGTCGAGCAGCACGCCGAGCTCGAGATCCTGGACCGTGTCCCCGGTTTCCCTGGTCCGAGGCACCCCGGCGTCGAAATCCCGGTCGGGATGCATGAGCAGCGTCTTCATGGCTTGATCCGTTCGCGCAGGCGCTCGTAGGTGACATGATGCTTTTCGGCCAGCGAGAGCGCGTAGGCGAGGCCGTCGGCGGGCCGGCGCACGATCTGGAAGGTGCGCACGGCCGGGTTGTCCGGCACCACGGTGCTGACCATGCTCACCGTCTTCTCGCTCAGCGAGGCCAGTTCGTCGATGAAGGTGACGCATGTGCCGAGCGCATCGCTCGCCATGATGTCCTCCAGAACCTTGCGGCTGAGGAAGAGCTGGTCCTCCAGGCTGGTCGAGTTGAAGATCTCGTTCAGCACCACGATGCTGTCGCCTCTCATGTTGCCGATGGTGTCGTGCAGGCGCACCAGTTCGTCCTCCAGCTTGCCGCGCAGGTTGGCAATGTCCTCCTCGCGCTCGAAATGGGTGTAGATCCGGTCGGCCAGGAACAGCCGCGCCTCGGCGCCGGGTACCGGACAGCCCAGGCCGGCCAGGAAGTGCAACTGGCCGAACATGCGCGCGAAGGTCGTCTTGCCGCCCTGGTTGGGGCCCGACACCACGATCAGGCGCTCCGCGCCGTCGAGATGGAAGTCGTTGCCGACGACGGGTTGCTTGTCGCCGATCAGCTTCGCGGCAAGGGCCAGATCGAAGCCCTGCCGCACGGAGACGGACTTGCTCGACGCCGACACCGCCGGATAGCAGAAGGGCAGCCCGGCCCGCTTCAGGGGCTCGATATAGCCGAGATAAGCCAGGAAGAACTGGACCTCGCGGTCGAACCGGGCCAACGTCTCGTCGATGAAATCGGCATGGCGCTTCAGATAAGCTTCCAGAGCGGAGAAAATCTCCGGATAGAGCCGGCCGACGAGATCCAGGACGCCTTCTTCGACGTGGTTCATCGAATGCTCGTCCTTCTTCTGCGCCTCCGTCACCTTGGCGTTCGACGTCCTGAACCGCTCGAACCGGCTGCGCACCATGGTGCTGTAGTCGGCCTCCGCCGCAAATTCGCGCACGGTGACCTTGTCGCCATGGATGAGCATGTTGTAGCGGATGGCGGCGAGCTTCTTTTCGAGCCCGTCCGTCTCGGCGGCGAGCGCGGTGAAGCCCACGGAGGCCTGGTAGTCGGCCAGATAGCTGCGAAGGCCGCGCAGGCCGCGCGAGCGCAGTTCGGCCTCGCCGAGCCTGCGGACGAAATCGCCGATCGTCTCGCAATAGTGGCGGATCGCGCCGAACACCACCATCTGCCGGTGGCATCTGAAATGGATTTTCCGGGCATATTCCAGGTCGAGCCTGACCTTGCGCATGCCGTCGCAGAAGCTCGGGATCAGCGGAAAGATGTCCGCATCCTCCAGGTCGCGGAACACCTCCTGCCGGTAGCCGACGATCTCTTCGTCGCGATAGGGAGAATGGAAGAAGCGGCGCAGATCCTCGCCGTCGCGTCCGGCGATGGCGGCGGCGACGATCTGGTCCAGGTTGAGGTCGCGGAAGCAGCCGGGCTCCCCGGAGGTTTCGCTCCGCTCCATCTCCA
The DNA here is from genome assembly GCA_035325625.1 of Mesorhizobium sp. GTDB lineage: Bacteria > Pseudomonadota > Alphaproteobacteria > Rhizobiales > Rhizobiaceae > Mesorhizobium. The sequence goes on from DAOKZN010000010.1 coordinate 22,546, forward strand.
GCCCGGGCGGAAACAGGATGCTGGCGAACCGCCCTGCGCCTCCGGGCTCCCCGCGTCCCACGGAGGTGCGGTCGGCCGAGCTGTCGAGCCTGTCGGCGTCCCGCTCCTGGGGCAGGGAAATTGTGGTCAGGGAAACCGTTTGTGGCAGGGATGCCGCGGGCATGTGACGTCTCCTTCCTTCCGTTCATCGAAAGGGTCGTAGGAGTCATCAGCCCGAAGGCGCTCGAAGGCGAACTCCATCGCCTATGCGCCTAATCTTGGGTTTCCGCTCGCGCTTGTCAATGGCGACGAGGCATTCGCCGGTCCGACGCCCGGTCGCCCCGACTGCTGGCAGGCAGCGACATCGTTGCGCGGTTCTACAATGCGCGCAGCACCGGTGCGGCCTTTTGGCCCAGAACGCGCCAGGTGCCGGCAAGACCGATGCCGACGGTGGCCGCCAGCGAGAGCAGGACGGTGCCCACAGCCACCTCCGGCAGGAAGTGCGACGGCAGCGACATGATGCGCGCCACCACGAACCAGGCCGCGGCCCCGCCGGCGAACAGCGCGAAGACCGCGGTGGCCAGGCCGATCAGCATGTATTCGAGCGTGAAGGCCGCTATCAGCGTGCGCCGCCGCGCGCCCAGCGTCTTCAGCACCACCGCGTCGTGGATGCGGGCCCGGTTGCCGGCCGCCAGCGCGCCGGCCAGCACCAGCACGGAGGAGATCAGCGCCACGCCGGCAGCGGCGCGGATCGCCGTTCCGATCTGCCCGACCAGACGGTTCACGATGTCCAGCGCGTCCTTCACCCGCACGCTCGTCACCGCGGGATAGGCGCGGGTCACGGCGTTGAGCAGGCGGGCGTCGTCCGTGGCCGTCGCCGTCCTGTCCGTGAGCGTCGCCAGCCACGAATGCGGCGCGCCGGCAAACGTATCGGGCGAGAACACCATCACGAAGTTGATGCCCATGGTTTCCCACTCGACCTGCCGGAAGCTGGCGATCCTCGCCGTCACGTCGCGGCCCAGAACGTTGACCGTCACCGTGTCGCCGATCTTCAGGCGCAGGTCCTCGGCCTCGCGCGCCGAGAAGGAGACCAGCGGCTCGCCATGATAGTCGGCTGGCCACCATTGGCCCGCGGAAAGCGTGGCGTTCTCGGGCAGCGTGGCCGAATAGGTGACGCCACGGTCGCCGCGCAGCACCCAGGCGCCTTCCGGCTGGATTTCGGCGTTGTCGACGGGAACGCCGTTCAGCGCCACGATCCGGCCGCGCAGCATCGGCACCTTCATCAG
>DAOKZN010000011.1:0-2079 GCA_035325625.1 Mesorhizobium sp.
GCCGGTGCATGGCGAGTACATCCTCGACGCCACGCTGGTGACCAAGGACAACGCCAAGGACTTCTACTTCCCCGACTCGCCGTTCTGAACCGCGCGGCGGCATCGCCAGGAAGGGGCGCTCCGGCGCCTCTTTTTGGTTTCGCGTCAGAAGCGGTCCGCGCGGTAGGGCGCCGCATCGGTGAAGGGCGCCTGTGCCGTCATCAGCTCCGCCAGCAGGCGGCCGCTGGCCGGTCCGAGCGTGAAGCCATGGTGCGCATGGCCGAAGTTGAACCACAGGCCGGCATGCCTGCCGCCGGGGCCGATCACCGGCTTCATGTCGGGCAGGCAGGGCCGCACGCCCATCCACGGCGTCTCCTCCACCCGCTCGCCGAGCGGGAACAGGGTGCGGGCGATCGCCTCGGCCCTGTCCACCTGCACCGGGCTAGGCGCGGCGTCGCGCGGGGCCAGTTCCACCCCGGTGGTGAGGCGGATGCCGTCCAGCATCGGCGACAGCACGAAGCCGGCATGACCGTGCACCACCGGGCGGCCGAGAGCGGCGTTGCCGGCCGGGCGGAAATGCATGTGGTAGCCACGCTTGACCGCCAGCGGAAGGCGGTAGCCGAGGGGGCCGAGAAGGTCGGGCGACCAGGCGCCGAGCGCAACGACGACCTCGCGTGCGCGAATCTCGCCATCGCCGCCCGGCAGGCGCCAGCCCGCGTCCGCCTGCTTCAGGGCGCGCGCATCGGCCCGCACGAAACGGCCGCCCCGGCGCAGGAAAAGCTCCGCATAGGCTTTCGTCACGGCGCCCGGACTGGAGACGGTGACGGGGTCGCGCCAGTGCACCGCGCCCGCGATCCCGGGGCCGAGCGAAGGTTCCAGCGCGCGCAGGCGATGGCTCTCCAGCACCTCGTGGTCCAGCCCGTACGGCTTGAGGCGCGCGGCTTGCCGCGCCGATGCGGCGAGATCGCGCCGGCCGAGGCACAGCTCCAGCCACCCGCCTTCCCGCGCCAGGTGCGAGGCGCCCGCCTCCCTGAGCAGCGGCAGGTGCTCGCTGACGCTGCGCTCGATCAGCGGCAGCATGTCGCGCGCCGCCGCCGCCAGGCGCCGCGGCCCGGAATGGCGCCAGTAGCCGAACAGCCACGGCGCCATGCGCGGCAGGAACCCCCAGTGGAAATGCACGTCCGACGAGCGGTTGAGGGCGATGCGCAGGATGGTCGCCGCATGGCGCGGAAACGCATAGGGGACGACGCTGGAGCGCTCGATGAGGCCGGCATTGCCGTAGCTGGCCTCCTCGCCGGGGCCGCGCCGGTCGACGAGCACCACCGAGCGCCCGCGGGCCTGGAGATGAAGGGCCGTGGACACGCCGACGATGCCCGCGCCGAGAACCGCGACGTCGCTGTCGATGCTCAAGAGTGTTTCCCCCGCAGGAAGACCAGCCGCGAGACGGAACGCGCCCTTCGGGGCGGCGGCGCACGGCGCCGGCAGCATAGTCCATCGCTCCGGCCAGCGGAAGGGGCCAGCGGAAGGGGCCGGCGGAGCGGCGGGGCCATCGGGCGCGTCTATTCGGATTTCTGGAACACCTGGCCGATGGTCTTGATGGCGCAGGCGTCGTTCACGCGATAGCCCGGCACCCGCGAGATGGCGGCGTGGAACTCCTCGCCCCGCATGATCTTGAGGATGCGCCGCACCGCCTCCATCTCCAGTATGTCCTTGCGGCAGACGAAGAAATAATCCTCGGTGAGCAGCCGTACGAAATCCAGCTCGAACTGCCGCGCGGCCGCTTCCACGCCGAAGGCGACGTCGGCCATGCCGGAAGCCACATAGGCGGCGACGGCGGCATGCGTGTGCTCGATCCGCTCGTAGCCGTTGATGCGCGGGCCGTCGATCTGGTGCTGGGCAAGCAGGTGCTCGAACAGTTGCCGCGTTCCCGAATCCGGGTCGCGGTTAACGAAGCGCACCTGCGGGTCGAGCAGCCGCTGGATCGTGGTGATGCCGAGCGGATTTCCACGCGCCACGATCAGGCCGACCTCGCGCGTGACGAAGCCGATGACGCGATGGGTGGCCGACGACAGCCAGCCCTTGCTGGCGGCGATGGCGCGC
>DAOKZN010000011.1:2089-21447 GCA_035325625.1 Mesorhizobium sp.
CTTATATCATGCTCTGCCGGACATAAGCACGCCGATTCATAACTTAGCGCTGTATCATAGGCAGAAGATTTCATATTCCATGCGTTCTCCGATGAAATTAAGCTGCAAACCGTCTTCTCGCCGACAGCCCGCGTCGCGACGGCGCGATCGAGATATGAAATCAGAATCATATTAGAGGAATTTGCCGTGCTGAACCGGATTTCCGACGACACCCACAAGCTGCTGATCGACGGGCATCGCGTGGCCGCCGCCTGCGGCCGCAGCTTCGAGACGCTGAACCCGGCGACCGGCGAGGTGCTGGCGAAGGTGGCGGAGGCGGGCGCCGAAGACGTGGACGCGGCCGTACGCTCCGCCCGCGCCGCCTTCGAGGGCGCGTGGAGCCACATGAAGGCGTCCGGGCGCGGCGCGCTGCTGCTCAAGCTCGCCGAGCTGATCCGCCGCGACGAGGACGAGCTGGTACGGCTGGAAAGCCTCGATTCCGGCAAGCCGGTCTCGGCCATCCGCCGCCAGGACCTGCCGGCGGTGATCGACACGCTGACCTACTATGCCGGCATGGCCGACAAGATCAACGGTCAGGTCGTCCCCGTGCGCCCCGATGCGCTGACCTACACCGTGCGCGAGCCGCTCGGCGTGGTCGGCGCCATCATCCCGTGGAACTTCCCGCTGATGATCGGCATGTGGAAGATCGCGCCGGCGCTGGCCTGCGGCTGCACGGTGGTGCTGAAGCCGGCCGAGGTGACGCCGCTCACCGCGCTGAAGATCGGCGAGCTGGCGCTGGAGGCCGGCCTGCCGGCCGGCGTGCTCAACGTCGTGCCCGGCTTCGGCAAGGTCGCCGGCCAGGCGCTGGTCGACCACCCGGACGTGGACAAGGTGCCCTTCACCGGCTCGCCGGCCGTCGGCCGCCACATCCTGCAAGGCGCGGCCGGCAACCTCAAGCGCGTGACGCTGGAGCTGGGCGGCAAGTCGGCCAACATCGTCTTTGCCGACGCCGACATCGACGCAGCGGTCAAGGCCGCCGGCTCCGGCATCTTCTTCAACACCGGGCAGGTCTGCTCGGCCGGCTCGCGCATCCTGGTGCAGGAAAGCATCCACGACATCGTGGTGGAGCGGCTGGCGGCGCGGGCGCGGTCGATCCGCATCGGCGACCCGCAGGACGCCGCCACCGCCATGGGCCCGCTGATCTCCGAAGTGCAGATGAAGCGCGTTCTGGACTATATCGACATCGGCCGCAGGGAGGGCGCCAGCGTCGTCGCCGGCGGCGCGCGGCGCGGCGAGGCCGGCTATTTCGTGGAGCCCACCGTCTTTGCCGGCGTGCGCCACGAGATGCGCATCTCGCAGGAGGAGATTTTCGGCCCCGTGGCCGCCGTCATCCCCTTCAAGGACGAGGAGGACGCGCTGCGCATCGCCAACGGCACCGTCTACAGCCTGGCCGCCGGCGTGTGGACCGGCGACATCGGCCGGGCGCACCGCTTCACCAAGCGGCTGAAGGCCGGCACCGTCTGGGTCAACACCTACGGCCCGACCGACATCCGCCTGCCCTGGGGCGGCGCGCGCGATTCCGGCTTCGGCCGCGAGCATGGCGACGCCGCCATCGAGAATTTCACCGAGCCCAAGGCCGTCTGGATCAACACGGGACGCTGACACCCCGCGCCGGCCGTCCGCCAACCCGGCTTCCGGCGCTTCCGACCAACCATCACCGGCCGGCCCGCCGCCTGCGGCGCGCGGGAGGCGGACGGTTTTGCCCGAAATCGAGGAGGCAGCATGCGCATCGCAATCATCGGCCAGCAGGCGTTCGGCAAGAGCGTGCTGGAGGCGTTCCTGGCCCGCGGCGACGAGGTCGCGGGCGTGTTCTGCGCGCCGGAAAAGCCCGGCGCACGGCCCGATCCGCTCAGGCTAGCGGCGGAAGAGCATGGGCTGAAACTGTTCCAGCTTCCCAATCTCAAGGGCGAGGACGCGGAAGACGCCCTGCGCGCGCTCGACGTCGATCTCGGCGTGATGGCCTATGTGCTGCAATTCGCGCCGCAGTCCTTCGTCAACATCCCCAGGCACGGCACCATCCAGTACCATCCTTCGCTGCTGCCGAAATATCGCGGTCCCAGCTCGATCAACTGGCCGATCATCAAGGGCGACGCGGAAACGGGCCTCACCATCTTCCGCCCGACCGACGGGCTGGACGAGGGGCCGGTGATCCTGCAGAAGCGCGCGCCCATCGGGGCCGCCGACACGCTCGGCACCGTCTATTTCGACCGGCTGTTCCCGCTCGGGGTGGAGGCGATGCTGGAGGCCGCCGACCTGGTCGTCGCCGGGCGTCATACCGAGACCGTGCAGGACGAGGACGAAGCTTCCTACGAGGGCTGGTGCAGGGACGCCGAGGCCCGCATCAACTGGGCCGCCCACATCGACCAGATCCACAATCTGATCCGCGGTTGCGACCCGGCGCCGGGCGCCTGGACGCTCGTGCAGGGAGAGAAGCTCCGGCTGTTCGACGCAAAGAAGCACCCGGTGCGCCGCTTCGGCGACGTCGCCGGCAAGCCGGGCGAGATCGTGGCGATCGGGCAGGAGAGCATCCACGTCAGCGTGCAGGGCGGAACGATCGAGATCGCCAAGGTCCGCACGGAGTCCGGCCGCAAGCTTTCGGCTGCCGATCTTGCGCACGCCCATGGCCTGAAGGTCGGTGACAGGCTGGAATCGCAGGCTGCGCCCAACTTCGCGGCCGCGGCAAATTAAAGCATGTCTCCCGAAAGTGGGAACCGGTTTCGGGATAAAGACATGCGTAAAATCAGGAGCCTGAAGCGTAGGGAGCGGTTCTGAAAGATCGCGACACGCTTTAGACGATTATCCCGGCGCACCGCGAGGCGCGCCGGGTCTTCCGTCTTTCGGTTGCTATTTGGCCTGAACGGAAATTTTCCTCTCGGCCTGCTTGGCCTCGGTGGTCTTCGGCAGCTTCACCGTCAGCACGCCCTTGGCGAAGTTCGCCTCGATCCTGCCGGCATCGATGCCCTCCGGCAACTGGAAGGAACGCTGGAAGGAGCCGAAGCGCCGCTCCGACAGGTAATAGTCCTTCTGGCGCTCTTCCTTCTCCTCCTTCTTCTCGCCCTTGATCGTCAGCGTGCGGTTGGCGACCTTGACCTCGACCTCCTTCTCGTCGAGGCCGGGAAGCTCGGCGCTGATCTCGTATTCGTCGTCCTTTTCCGCAACGTCCATGGCCGGCGCGATCTGCCAGCTTTCGCGCGTCTCGCGCGGTGTCTGGAAACCGAGCAGCGAGCGCGACGAAGGCAAGGACCAGCCGAACGGATGGAAATCGTCGAACAGGCGGTCGATCTCGCGGCGCAGGCTATCGAACGGCGCCCATTCGCCGGTGCGGGCGGGTGCAGATGCCTTGTCTTCCTTGACGGGGAGTTTGGTAGCAGGTTCAGCCATGGCTGTTCTCCTTGGATGATGTCAGCTATTGCCAAGCGGCCGGCCGGAAACGGCGGGCCTGCCTGCCGGACATCATGGCCGGACCCGGTCCCCCCCTGCAGCGAGCGCCCATCCATGCGGCTGCGGCGCGGTGCATCCCGGGCCTGCCCGGTTCGGCATTGGATTAACTAAAGGGCGTTTCCACGGTGGCAACATTGACGGGGATCAAAGCCGGGCCTTAGGCGAGACGGCCGCGCGGCGTTGATGCGGATCAAGGCCCGCGCGGCGAAAAACCTGTAAGGTGCAAATAAACGAATTCCGATCGACAGGAGCACGGTTGATGAAGTTCCAGGCGTTTCTTCCGCTCGTCACCTATCCCGATCCGAACGCCGAGGCCATCGTGGCCCATGCCGTCGCGGTGGCGTCCCGGCTGGACGCGGTGCTGCATGCGCGCGCGCTGATCCCCGACTTTCCGCCCGTGTCGAATACGCTGTCGCGTCTGCTGCTCGACCTGCCGAGAGTGATCGAGGATACGGAAGCCGCCAGCCACGAGCGCGGTGCGAACCTGCTTGCGGAGGTCAGGAAATCCGCTGCTGCCGCAGGCGTCGAGGCGACTGCCGGCGAGATCACGGCGCCTCTGGCGGCGATCGGGGACGCCGCGGCGGCGCAGGCGCGCTATCACGATTTCGGCCTCGTCGGGTGGGAATCCGGCAATGCCGCTTCGCAGATGATCGCCGAGGCGGTCATCTTCGGTTCCGGCCGGCCGGTGGTGCTGCTGCCGGAACTGTGGGACATCGCTGCGATCGACCATGTCGCCATCGCCTGGGACGGCGGCCGCGCCGCCGCGCGCGCCGTCGCCGACGCGCAGCCCTTGCTGGCGCGCGCCGCCCGCATCTCCGTGCTCACGGTGACGGACGAGAAGCCGCTGCAGGAGAAGGACCCGGGAGAGCGGCTCGCCGAGGGGCTGCGCCGCAGGGGCCTGCCCGCCGAGACCGCGGCGCTGCGAACGGAGGATTGCCCGATCAGCGAGACGCTCCAGCAGCGCGCGATCGAGAGAGGCTGCAACCTGCTGGTGATGGGCGGCTACGGGCACTCGCGCATCCGCGATTTCGTGCTGGGCGGCGCCACGAAGGGCGTGCTGGGCGACCTGCTGATGCCGGTTCTGCTGTCGCATTGACCACGGCGCAGGAGCCTCAGGCCGCAGCCCGTATCGGCGCGGCGGGCCGCAGGGCTTCGGCACGGGCGGCGGCGATCACCATCCAGTCGCGATAGATGCCCTGGTCCTCGCGGGAATAGGGCATGCGGCGCTTCATGTCGTCGAAGTCCTCGCCGGGATGGCACCTGTCATAGTCTGCCCGGATCAGGGATTCCAGAAAGATGCGCTCGGCCTCGTCGGCGGGGCGGATGAAATCATGGCTGTTGCTCAGCATGGCGATCTCCTTTGCGTTGGCGCCGCGGCGGATGCGTCGCCGGCCTCGTCCCATTCCAGCGCCCAGAGCGCGCAGGCCGGGCATTGGCCGGCGCAGCCGTCCACTGCGTTGAGGAGCAGGGCAAGCCGTTCCTGGCGGGACAGCCGGACGAGCGGCCGGCTCTCCGACGAGGCACCGAAGGCGCACACTGCCAGCGTCATGAAAATGGACCGCCCGCCGACCATCCGGCTGCCAAGCTCCTAAAAGATACATCTACAATATATCTTTTTATAGCGAAGCGTGCAAGGGGAAGGCTGTCCAGAGAGGTAGACGTCCTGATTATTAGAGCGCGATCCTGTCTGCATTTGCGCAGTGGCCCGATTCGCCGGCACGGTCTGGCACAAGCCGGCGGATTGAACCACGCCGCAGGGGCGCCATATCAGGGGTGTCGGATGTGTCCTCCCGTGGCATCCGTTCCTCCCATCGAAGGCGCTGACCTTCGCGACTGGCCGGGCCAAGCGCCCGGCTCTTTCTTTTCCCGGTGCCCGCAGGCGGCTTAACCGTCGATGTTCAACGTGCTGCGGCTCCGGCAGTCTCCGGGCGAATTACGGGCTTGTCCCCGAAGGCGGCGATGAGCGATGGTGGTCCTGTCCAGGCTCGGGGGGAGTCAGGGTGATGACGGGAAACTACTACGCACATTCGGGAAGAAGTGCGGACAAGAGCGACTGGCAGCGGCAGAGCGATCACCTGCGCGCGGTCGGGGAACTGGCGGCGGCGATGGCCGCCCGGTTCGGGCTGGAAAAGGCGGCGCGCCTTGCCGGCCTGCTGCACGACCTGGGCAAGTACACGCTTCCGTTCCAGAGGCGCCTTGCCGGCGGCCCGGCGGTCGACCATTCCACCGCCGGCGCGGCCGCGGTGACGGCTCTCGGCCTGAAGGGCGACGACGCGCTGGTGGCGGAGCTGGTCGCCTATTGCATCCTGGGTCATCATGCCGGCCTGCCGGACCGGCAGAACGAAACGGATGCCTGCTTCGACGCACGGCTGCAGCGGTTCGCCGGCGAGGCCGGCCTCCAGCCGGACCCGATCTGGAAAACGGAGCTTCTGCTCGACGCGTCCGGCCTCGTGCCTGCCGCCTTACGGCGCGGCGCGCATCCCGCGTTCCAGCTTTCCGTCATGGCGCGTATGCTGTTCTCCTGCCTGGTCGATGCCGACTTCAACGATACCGAGCGCTACTATTGCGGACTGGGCGAGATCGAGCCGGACCGCGAGTGGCCCACGCTTGCCAGCCTGCTGCCCGGGTTCACCGCGCGGTTCGACGCCTATATGGGCGCGAAGGCCAGCGCCGATTCCGAGCTGAACAGGCTGCGAGGCGAAATCCTGGCCCATGTGCGCGGCAAGGCCGGCGCCGCGGGCGGCCTGTTCACGCTGACGGTTCCCACCGGCGGCGGCAAGACGCTGGCCTCCCTCGGCTTCGCGCTCGACCATGCCCGGGCCAGGGGGCTCTGCCGCATCATCTACTCCATCCCGTTCACCTCCATCACCGAACAGACGGCCGCCATACTGCGCGAGGTGCTGGGCGAGGAACATGTGCTGGAGCATCATTCGGCCATCGAGCAGGAAGGCGCGGAGCCGGATCGCGACTGGGCCAGCCGCGATCGCATCAGGCTGGCCATGGAGGACTGGGCCGCACCCGCGGTGGTGACGACCAACGTGCAGCTCTTCGAAAGCCTGTTCGCGGCCCGGACGTCGCGGGCACGCAAGGTCCACAATATCGCCGGCAGCGTCATCATCCTCGACGAGGCGCAGACCCTGCCGCGCCCGCTGCTGATGCCGTGCATGCGCATGCTGGAGGAGCTGGCGCTGAACTATGGCTGCAGCATCGTGCTGTGCACGGCCACGCAGCCGGCGCTGGACGCGCGCAGGTTGCGGGGCGGTCTGCCGCTGGAGGGGCGCGAGTTGGCGCCCGATCCCGTGGGCCTGTCGCGGAAGCTGCGCCGCGCCGAGATCAGGCAGGCCGGCGAGATGCGCAACGAGGACCTCGTGGCGGCGCTGCGCGACACGCCGGAGGCGCTGGTGATCGTCAACAGCCGCAAGCACGCGCTGGACCTTTTCCGCGAGGCGGAGGCCGCGGGGCTCGACGGGCTCGTCCACCTCACCACCCGCCAGTATGCCGCGCACCGGCGCATCGTTCTGGATGAGGTGCGCGGCCGCCTCGCCCGCAACCGCAGCCATCCGCACGACCTCACGCCCTGCCGCGTCATCGCCACCAGCCTGGTCGAGGCCGGCGTGGACATCGACTTTCCGAAAGTGTGGCGCGCGCAGGCTGGCCTCGACCAGATCGTCCAGGCCGCGGGGCGCTGCAACCGGGAAGGGAAACGGCCGCTGGCCGAAAGCATCGTCACCGTCTTCGTGGCGGCGGACTATCCTCCGCCCGCGGAGATCAGGGGCCTGATCGGCGACATGGGCCGCATGGCGCGTGAAGGGCTCGATCTGCTGTCGCTGGAGGCGATGGAAAGCTACTTCGGCGAGGTGTATTGGCGCCTCGGCGACAGGCTGGACGGCAAGAACGTCGTCGGCAGCTTCAGGCTTAGCCGGCTGGCCGGCACGGACTTCGCGTTCCGCTCGGTGGCCGAGAATTTCCGCATGATAGAAAGCGGAATGGCGCCCGTGGTGGTGGCGCTGGACGATGACGCGAGGGAAGCTGTCGGAAAGTTGACGATTCCCAATATTTCTTCTGGCGCAATCGCCAGAAAGTTGCAAAGCTACGTCGTCCAAGTACCACCGAAGGCAAGGCGGTTGCTGATCGAAAACGGCCATGCGGAATTTGTTTGCAAGGAACTGCGGGGCGACCAGTTCGTGGTGCTCAGGAACGAAAGCCTTTACAGAAAAGACGTGGGGTTGCTTTGGGAGGACGCTGACTATCTGAGGGAGGAATCGATCCTCATCTGAGGCGGTCGGGCTTGGGAAGCGGGCTGTACGGGAGCGGGGGAATTGGCATTCGGAATCCGGTTGAAGGTGTGGGGCGACCACGCGTGCTTCACGCGGCCCGAGATGAAGGTCGAGCGTTTTTCCTATGATGTGATGACGCCCTCTGCGGCGCGCGGCATTCTCGAAGCCATTCACTGGAAGCCGGCGATCCGCTGGGTGGTCGATGCGATCCACGTTCTGGAGCCGATCCGCTTTCAGTCCATCCGCCGCAACGAGGTCGGCCACAAGGCGCCTGCGGGCAAGATCAAGAGCGCGATGAAGCGCGGCGACCTGCAGGACCTGCAGCTTCTGGTTGACGAGGACCGCCAGCAGCGCGCCGCCACCGTGTTGGTCCGCCCGGCCTATGTGATCGCCGCGCATTTCGAGCTGACAAGCCGGGCCGGCACCGACGACAACGAGGGCAAGCACCTCGACACGTTCAACCGCCGGGCGGCGCGCGGGCAGTGCTTCCACCAGCCCTGCCTCGGCACGCGCGAATTCGCGGCAAGCTTCGAGCTGATCGCGGCGGACGATCCCGCGCCGCAGCCGCTGCCGCAGCACAGGACGTCCGACCTCGGCTACGGAGAGGCGCGCGATCTCGGCTTCATGTTGTGGGACATCGACCATCAGGCCCCTGGCCGCCCGTCGCTGTTCTTTCGCGCCAGTCTGAGGGAAGGCGTGATGAAGGTGCCGCCGCCCGGTTCGCCGCTGGTGCTGCGATGAGCATTCTGGCATCGCTTGCCAGGGCGTATGAGCGGCTGCCGGACGCGCCGCCGTTCGGCTTCTCGTCGGAAAAGATCGGCTTCCTGATCTCGCTCCAGGCCGACGGTTCCGTCGCCAGCGTCACCGACCTGCGCCACGGCGACGGCAAAAGGAAGCAGCCGCGGATGATGGATGTGCCCCAGCCGGTGAAGCGCACGGCCGGCATCGCTCCCAATTTCCTGTGGGACAAGACCTCCTATGTGCTCGGCGTGACCGCCGGCGAGGGAAAGCGAACCGCGGAGGAGCACGGGGAATTCGTCAAGCGTCATGTCGAGGCGCTCGCCGGCAGCGAGGACGAGGGCCTGAAGGCGCTGGAGCTCTTCCTGCGGCAGTGGACGCCCGACCAGTTCGCACCTCCGGTCTGGCCGGAGGAGATGAAGGACCAGAACGTCGTCTTCTGCCTGGAGCCGGATCGGCTCGGCGATGTGATGCTGCACGACAGGCCGGCCGCCCGGGCCTTGTGGGCGCGCCTTGCGGCCGAGGGCAATGCGAGCAACGAGGTCTGTCTCGTCACCGGCGAGGCGGGCCCGGTGGCACGGCTGCATCCCTCGATCAAGGGCGTGTGGGGTGCGCAATCGTCGGGTGCCGCGCTGGTCTCCTTCAATCTCGACGCGTTCGAATCCTATGGCCATTCGCAGGGGGACAACGCCCCTGTCTCCGAGGCCGCCGCCTTCGCCTACACCACCGCGCTCAACCGCTTCCTCGAGCGCGACAGCGGCCACCGCGTCCAGATCGGCGACGCCTCCACCGTGTTCTGGGCCGACGCTTCGGAGGCCGGCCTGGCAGAAGAGGCCGAAAGCCTTTTCCTGAAGAGCCTCGATTCCCCGGAGGACGACAAAGCCGCGGCCACGAAGGTCGGCGTGAAGCTGGCGCAGATCCGCGCCGGCAGGCCATTGGCCGAAATCGAGCCGAAGCTCGCCCACGGCGTGCGCTTCACCGTGCTCGGCCTCGCGCCCAATGCCGCCCGCCTCTCGATCCGGTATTATTTCGAGGACGATTTCGGGGTGCTGACGAAAAACTATCAGCGCTTCGTGGAGGACATGCGCCTGGAGCCCGGCCCGCGCGGCGGCTATCCGCCGCTTTACCGGTATCTCTACGAGCTCGCCGTGCTGGGCAAGCGCGAGAACGTGCCGCCGAACCTAGCCGGCGAATGGATGCGCGCGATCCTGACCGGCAACGACTATCCGCGCACGCTCCTGTCCAGCGTTCTCACGCGCATCCGCGCCGATGGCGAGGTGAACGCCCTGCGTGTCGGCATCCTGAAGGCGGTGCTCGTGCGTAACCATGGAATGGGCGCGGGAAAAGGCGACAAGACAAGGGAGGCGCCCGTGGGGTTCGATCCGGAAAACAGGAACAGGGGCTACCTGCTCGGCAGGCTCTTCGCCGCCTACGAGCAGGTGCAATCGGCCGCGCTCGGCCCCAAGGTGAACGCGACGGTGAAGGACAAGTTCTACGGCTCGGCCTCGGCCCAGCCGCGCAAGGTCTTCGCCATGCTGGAAAGCGGCTCGGCCAACCATCTGTCCAAGCTCGGTAAGCAGAAGCCCGGCTACAGGATCGTGCTGGAAAGGACGATCGGCTCCATCATGGAGGCCATGTCTCCGGGGGACGATCCCTTCCCCGCCTCGCTTCCGGCCGAGGACCAGGCCCTGTTCGGCCTGGGCTACTATCACCAGCGCAATGAATTTTTCCGCAAGCCTGCGGACGACACGAACACCGGGGGGACCACGCAATGACGGCGATCGCGAACCGATATGACTTTGTGCTCATCTTCGACGTCGCCAACGGAAATCCGAACGGCGACCCGGACGCGGGCAACCTGCCGCGGCTCGACCCGGAAACCACCAAGGGCCTGGTCACGGATGTCAGCCTCAAGCGCAAGGTCCGCAACTATGTGGAGCTGGCCAGGACGGGCGAGGACGGCTTCCACATCTACGTGCAGGAAGGCGCCATCCTGAACGAAAAGCACCGCCAGGCCTACAAGGCACAGCGGCCCGGAGACCCCAAGGTGGACAAGGAACCGAAGCTGAATCCCAAGGACGATGCCGAGGCCGTGCAACTGCGCGATTTCATGTGCCGCAATTTCTTCGACGTGCGCACCTTCGGCGCGGTCATGTCCACCGGCGTCAATTGCGGCCAGGTCAAGGGGCCGGTGCAGATGACCTTCGCCAGCTCGGTGGAGCCGATCATGCCGCTGGAAATCTCCATCACCCGCATGGCCGCGACCAACGAGGCGGAGAAGAAGCAAAGGGCGGAAGGCGACGATTCCAGCGACCGCACCGACAACCGCACCATGGGCCGCAAGCATATCGTGCCTTACGGCCTCTATCGCGCGCACGGCTTCATCTCGGCCAAATTCGCCGAGCGCACCGGCTTTGCCGAGACGGATCTGCAGCTCCTGTTCGAGGCGCTGGGCAGCATGTTCGAGCATGACCGCTCGGCCGCGCGCGGCGAAATGGCGACGCGCAGGCTGATTGTCTTCAAGCATGAGAACGCGTTGGGCAACGCCCATGCCGACAGGCTGTTCTCGCGCGTGAGGATCGGCCGCAACGTAGACGGCGAGTTCCACGAGATCGACAGGGGCCTCGACAACCTGCCGCCGGCCCGCCGGTTCGAGGATTACCTCGTGGAGATCGACCGCGACGACTTGCCGGCCGGGGTCGAGATCGTGGAGCCGCTGACCTTCTGAGCGGCCGGGAGACGGAGCGGCATTCGAGGAGGCGAGGTTCGCCTCCGCAGGGGACCGACGCATGAGCGCGCTCGACGCCGAGCCAATCCCGCTCTCCGCGCTTCAGCACGCGGTCTATTGCCTGCGCCAGGCCGCGCTGATCCATCTGGAGCGGCTGTGGGCGGAAAACCGCTTCACGGCCGAAGGCGACGTGCTGCACGCCGTCGCGGACAAGGGCGGCATGCGCAAGGGGCGCGGGGTGCGGCGGGTGATGGCGCTGCCGCTTGCCTCGCGCCGCCTCAACCTTTCCGGCGTTGCCGACCTCGTCGAATTCCATCCGGCCGGCAGCGGCGGGGAAGTGCCCTTTCCGGTGGAGTACAAGCGCGGCAAGCCCAAGCTCCATCGTGCCGACGAGGTGCAGTTGTGCGCGCAGGCGCTGTGCCTCGAGGAGATGACGGGCACGG
This sequence comes from Mesorhizobium sp., assembly GCA_035325625.1. Taxonomy (GTDB): domain Bacteria; phylum Pseudomonadota; class Alphaproteobacteria; order Rhizobiales; family Rhizobiaceae; genus Mesorhizobium. The sequence continues at coordinate 13,756 of DAOKZN010000011.1, forward strand.
CAGTGCCGCAGGGGGCGCTGTTCTATGCTCAAACCCGGCGGCGGGTTGCCGTGCCGTTCGATGCCGAGCTGCGCCGGTTGACCGAGGCGGCGGCCGCGGCTCTGGCGGAAGTTTTCGCCGCCGGCGTGACGCCGCCGCCCACCCCGCACCGCCAGCGCTGCCGGGCCTGCTCGCTGGCCGAACTGTGCCGGCCGGACGCCGTGGCGAGGCCCGCAAGGGCCTGGCGCAGCCGCGCGCTTGCCGGACTGCTGGCGGAGGTGCCGTGAAGAAGCTCCTCAACACAGTCTACGTCACTTCGGAAGGCGCCTCGCTGCGCAAGGACGGCGAAAATCTCGTGGCCGAGGTGGACGGGGCGGAGCGGGCCCGCGTGCCGTTCCACATGCTCGCCTCTGTCGTGGTGTTCGGTGCCGTCTACATCTCGCCGGCGCTGATGGCGGCCTGCGCAGGCGCCGGCATCACGCTGGTGCTGCTGGAGCGCAACGGCCGCTTCCAGGCGCGCGTGGAAGGGCCGGTGACCGGCAACGTGCTGCTGCGGCGCGCGCAATATCGCGCGTCCGATGTGCCGGAGGAGATCGTGCGCTCCATGCTTCTGGGCAAGGTCGCCAACCAGCGCTCCGTGCTGATGCGCGCACTGCGCGACCATGGCGAGGCGGTCGATCCCGCCGACCGGGAGGCTCTGGCGGAGGCGGCGGAAAGGCTGGCCTACATCCTGCGGCGCATCGAACTGGCCGATTCGACGCTGGATGTCCTGCGCGGCTCGGAGGGCGAGGCGGCGAACATCTATTTCTCCGTCTTCGACCACCTGATCCGCCCGCCGGATGCGGAACTGCGCTGGAGCGGCCGCTCCCGCCGGCCGCCGCTCGACCCGGTCAATGCGCTTCTTTCCTTCCTCTATACGCTTCTCACCCATGATTGCCGCAGCGCCTGCGAGAGTGTCGGCCTCGATCCGGCCGTCGGCTTCCTGCATCGCGACCGGCCGGGCCGGCCGAGCCTGGCGCTGGACCTGATGGAGGAGTTGCGGCCCGTGCTGTGCGACAGGCTGGCGCTGTCGCTGATCAACCGCAGGCAGCTTCGCGCCGGCGATTTCGAGACGCGCGACGGCGGCGCTGTATTGATGTCGGACGATGCCCGCCGCACGGTGCTGGGCGCCTGGCAGGAACGCAAGAAGGAAGAGCGCCGGCATCCTTTCCTGGAGGAAAAGGCGCCGCTCGGCCTGGTGCCCTATCTGCAGGCGCAGATGTTGGCCCGGCACCTGCGCGGCGACCTCGACGCCTATCCGCCCTGGTTCTGGAAATAGGAGGCGGCCGCTGCTCGTCCTGGTCACTTATGACGTGAACGTCACCGAGGGCAACGGCGCCAGGAGGCTGCGCGCCGTGGCCAAGGCGTGCCGCGATTTCGGCCAGCGGGTTCAGTATTCGGTGTTCGAGATCGAGGTCGACCCCGCGCAATGGACGAAGCTGAAGGCGCGGCTGGAAGGCATCATCGCGCCGGAATTCGACAGCCTGCGCTACTATTATCTGGGCTCGAACTGGACGCGGCGGGTCGAGCATGTCGGCGCCAAGCCCGCCGCCGACCTTGGCGGCACGCTGATCGTCTGACCCTTCCGGGCGCGGTACGGCCGGCTTCGACCCATGCGCGAAGCGCGGCTCGCGCCTAGTGGCATTCGAGATTGTCCTCCGGCCGGTTTCTACCCACGTCCCCGCCGGGGAGACGACGGGGCAGGATGGCACGCCCCGCGGTTCCTGGATACCGGGCATCGAAACGACAGGCCGGATACCGGAATGCGCGGCCGGGCCGTCCCGTCAAAGCGGCGGCGGCACATAGACCATCAGCGCGATGGTGGTCTGGTCCTGCAGGGGGTTCACCAGCAGCCGCTTGCGGCGCGGGTCGAGGGTCAGCGCGTCGCCTTCGAGCATCTCGATGCTGCCGTCCTCGAAATGAACGGTGATCGATCCCCTGAGGACGAGGATCAGTTCCTCGTCGGCATCAAGCGAGTAGAAGTCGTCTCCCGCGCTGGCCCCGGGCGCAAGCTCTGTCCATGTGGCCAGCATGTGCTTCGAGTTGCGCGGCGTCAGCGCATAGTCGATGAAGCCGTGCCCGCCGAGATCGACCTGCCGGCGCTCCTCGCGGCGGATCAGCGCCGAGGGCTTCTCGTCGAACAGGTCGCGCAGGCCGAGGCCGAGCGCGCGGCAAAGCTTGAGCAGGGATGCGATCGAGGGCGACACCATGTCCCGCTCGATCTCGCTGACGAAGCTGCGGCCAAGCCCGCTTTTTTCCGCCACCTCGGCAAGCGTCATGCCCAGTTCCTTGCGTCGGGCGCGAACCTTGCGTCCGAACGCCGCTTCGGGCGGGATCCGCTCGTTCCGGCTGTCTTCCGAAATGTCCATTCTGAAATCCGCCTCCTTTTCGTCCCGCCATTATAGCAGAGTCATCGAAATTTGTACGTCACGAACAGAAAAATGTTGCCAATAACGGAAATCATGGTAAGAAGCTCGTGTGCCGCATGCTGGATCGCATCCGGCGGGGCACAAAGCAAAAGGAAACGCGCGCCTTGCTGCGGCAGGCTGCGGATGAATTTGCCGGGTAATCGGAGGCAGCATTGCGAGGCCTGTGCCGTATGCGGCGCGGGAGGGGTCTCGCTTGCCCGGCAAAACGGACGATTTCGGCTTTCAAAGCGGAGCCTGAGCGCTCCGAAAGGGAGGGGAATATGACTGTATCGACCCGGATATCGCTCGCTCTGGCATTGGCGGGCGGCCTCGCGGCCATGGCAGGCGCCGCAAGCGCTGCCGACAAGCCGGCCTTCGTCTCGGGCGGCAAGTTCGCCGTGTGCACCGACGCGTCCTTTCCTCCGATGGAATATTTCGAGAAGAGCGGCGACAAGCTGCCCGTCGGCTTCGACGTCGATTTCATGAACGAGATCGCGGCCGGCTGGGGCGTGTCGCTCGAAATCCTGCCCATGGACTTTTCCGGCCTGTTGCCTTCGCTGGAGGCCAAGCGCTGCGACGCCGTGATCAGCGGCATCTTCGTCACCGAAGAGCGCAAGCAGAAGTTCGATGCCGTTTCATATCTCGACACGGTTTCGGTTCTTGCAGGCAAGGCCGGCACGCCGCACGCCGCTTCGCTGGAGGATCTTGCGGGCAAGACCATCGCGGTGCAGACGGGAACGAGCTTCGTCAAGCAGTTCGAGGAGGTGAACAAGGAGTTTGCCGCCAAGGGGCTGGAACCGGTGAAGGTCCAACTCTACCCCAAGGCCTCGGATGCCATCCAGCAGGTTCTCATCGGGCGCGCCTATGCGGCCACGACGCAGGACACCGAGCTGGCCTTCCGCGATCTGCAGGTGCCCGGCTCGCTGGCCTCGATCTACGAGTTCGAGGATCCGCAGACTTTCGGCATCTTCGTCCGCCGCGAAGGCGGTGATGCCGCTGCGGTCATGTCGGCGGTCTCCGCCCTCAAGGAAAGCGGCGCGCTCGACAAGATCGCGGAACGTTGGCGGCTCGACACCAAGAAGCTGGATATCAGGTAGTAGCTCTCCGGCCGGATCGCTCAGATGACTTTCAATTTCGACGTATTCTGGGCTGCGTTGACGTCCTGGGTATTTTTCGAGGCGGCGCTGATTTCGCTGGCGCTTGCCTTGCTCTCCCATGCCTCCGCGATCGCCATCTCGATGCCGCTGGCGCTCGGGCTGGACTCGCGCAGAAAGGCGGTGCGGATCGCGATCCGCCTCTATGTGGGAGTGTTCAGGGCGATACCGACGCTGCTTTGGCTCCTCTTCTTCTGGAATGCTCTGCCTCAGTTCAGCCCTGTGTTCCGGGAAAACTGGTACACTCCGTTCATCGCGGCGTGGATCGCGCTGACGGTGAACGAGGCGGCCTACCAGGTGGAGATCAACCGGGCGGCCCTCAATTCGGTCGACAAGGGACAGACATCTGCGGCCACGGCCTTCGGCTTCACGCCCTGGCAGGTCTTCCGCCTCGTCACCCTGCCTCAGGCAGCGCGCGTTGCGCTGCCGCCCACGGTGAACGAGTTCATCACCCTGCTCAAGGCGACGTCCCTCGCCTCCGTCATCTCGCTCCAGGAGTTGATGACGGTCACCAACCAGGCGGTCGCGTCGTCGTTCCAGTTCCAGGAATATTACGCCGTCGCGGCGCTCTACTACCTCATCATCGTCGGATTGCTTACCTTGATCCAGAGCAGGGCCGAACATCAGTTCGATTGGACTGTCGAGCGCAGCGCCCGGCGCGGCTGGCTGGGCAGGGCGAAGGAGCAAAGCCAATGAGCACGGCTCCCCTCGCCCGGGCGGCGGCCTCTACCGAAACCCCGCGCATCGCCGTCCAGAACCTGAAGAAATCGTTCGGCCGGCTGCCGGTCCTCCACGGGGTGTCGCTGAGCGCCCCGCAGGGCAGCGTCATTTCGCTGGTCGGATCGTCGGGCTCGGGCAAGAGCACGCTGCTGCGCTGCATCAACCTGCTCGAGGTGCCCGACAGCGGCGATATCCAGATCGACGGCGAGACGCTCCACTTCGATCCGGCCAAGCCGTCCGGCGGCGTTCAGCCGCGGCAGATCCGCCGCATCCGCTCCTCGCTGGGCATGGTGTTCCAGAGCTTCAATCTCTGGAGCCACATGACCATCCTGGAAAACGTCATCGCGGCGCCGGTGCATGTGCTGGGCCAGCCGCGAAGCCAGGCGGTGGAGCGCGCCCACGACCTGCTGAAGCGTGTCGGCATCGCCGAAAAGCACGATTTCTTCCCGGCGCAATTGTCGGGTGGGCAGCAGCAGCGGGCGGCGATCGCCCGGGCGATGGCGATCGAGCCCAAAGCCCTGCTGCTCGACGAGCCGACCTCGGCGCTCGACCCAGAGCTGGTCGCCGAAGTGCTGCAGGTCATCAAGGATCTGGCGGTCGCCGGCACCACGATGATCCTGGTCACCCATGAGATGCGCTTCGCGCGCGAGGTGTCCTCCACGGTGGTGTTCCTCCATCGCGGCGTGGTGGGCGAGATGGGTCCGCCGGCGCAGATTTTCGACGCCCCCCAGACGGAGGCGTGCCGCCGCTTCGTCCGTTCAGAGTTCGGGGCCTGAGACCTCGCTTTCTTCATATCGGGAGTAACCTTCATGACAAATCCGTATCCGGTCTCCGGCATGGTCCTGCCGCGCTATTCCGGCCTGTCGACCTTCATGCGCCTGCCCTACGTTCCGGCAAGCGAGATGAAGGACATCGACGTCGCCCTGATGGGGCTTTCCTGGGACGGCGGCACCACCACGCGCAACGGGTCGCGCTACGGGCCGCGCCAGATCCGCGAGATGTCGACGCTGCTGCGCAGCGTGCATCCGGCCACGGGCATCGACCCCTACAAGCTCGTCCGCTGCGCCGATATCGGCGATGCGCCGACCAACCCGGTGGACCCGATGCTCTCGCTGAAGATGCTCGAGGACTTCGTGCAGGAGGCGTTCGACAAGGGCGCGCGGCCGCTGGCGTTCGGCGGCGATCATCTGATCTCGCTGCCGGTCCTGCGCGTGGTCGGCAAGGACAGGCCGCTCGGCATGATCCATTTCGACGCCCATACCGACATGTACGACTTCTATTACGAGAACTCGCGCTTCACGCATGGCACGCCGTTCCGCCGCGCCATCGAGGAAGGGCTGCTCGATCCCAAGCGCGTCGTGCAGATCGGCATCCGCGGCACCATGTTCGCCGAGGACGAATATGAATGGTGCATGCAGCAGGGCATCACCCATATCGGCATGGACTTCATCCGGGAGCGGGGCGTCGACGCCGTGATCGCCGAGGCTCGGCGCATCGTGGGCGACCAGCCGACCTACCTGACCTTCGATATCGACTGCATCGATCCGTCCTACGCGCCCGGCACCGGCGTGCCGGAGATCGCCGGCGTCACGACCTATGAGGCGCAGCGCATGCTGCGCGGCCTGCGCGGGCTCGAACTGGCGGGCGCCGACATGGTCGAGGTTTCGCCGCCCATCGATCCGACGGGCAATACCGCGCTTGTCGCGGCCAACCTCAGCTTCGAGATCCTGTGCCTGCTCGCCGAGAGCGTGGCGCGGAAGGAAAAGCCCGCGGCCTGAAGGCGCGAGGGCGACAGGACGGCGGCCGTTGCATCCGTGCCGCCGTCACCATCTTAGGCAATGGCGGGGCAGCGCGGCCGAAAGCGCTGCGCCGGGCCGTTGCGCGACTTGGATGTGGGAGGGACGGCAAGTGGCAGCATCGGATCGTCGGCCGGAACAACGCGACATCGCCTATCATCTGCACCCCAACACCGACGTGTCGGCGCACGAAACCCTGGGGCCGCATATCATCACGTCCGGCGAAGGCATCTTCGTGCAGGATTCCGCCGGCAGGACCCTGATAGAGGGCATGTCCGGCCTGTGGTGCGCCTCGCTCGGCTTCGGCGAGCGGCGCCTGATCGATGCGGCATGCCGCCAGTTCGAGACGCTGAGCTACAACCACAACTTCGCGCACAGGTCGTCCCCGGTTCTCATCGACCTTGCCGAAAAGCTGGTGGGGCTGGCGCCGGCGGCGCTGACCAGGGCGTTCTTCGTCGGGTCCGGCTCCGAAGCCAACGAGACGATCGTCAAGATCCTGTGGCACTACAACAACGTGCTGGGCCGGCCCGCGAAGAAGAAGATCATCGCCCGGCGCTGGGCCTATCACGGCTCGACCATCGTGGCGTCCAGCCTTTCCGGCATGCCCGGCATGCACAGGCTCTACGACCTGCCGGTCGATCGCATCCTGCATGTGGATGCGCCGCACTTCTACGGCAACGGCCGCGAGGGCGAGACCGAGGAGCAATATGCCGACCGGCTGGCGGCGGAGCTGGAGGACCTCATCCTCGCCGAAGGGCCGGGCACCGTCGCCGCCTTCTTTGCCGAACCCATCATGGGTGCGGGCGGCGTATTCCTGCCGCCCAGGACCTATTTCGAGAAGGTGCAGGCGATCCTGCACAAGCACGACATTCTCTTCGTCGTGGATGAGGTGATCACCGGCTTCGGCCGCACCGGCGAATGGTTCGGGTCCGACCTCTACGGCCTGAAGCCCGACCTGATGAGCGTGGCCAAGGGATTGTCGTCCGCATATCAGCCCATCGGCGCCGTGCTGCTGAGCGACCGGGTCTACGACACCCTCGCCGACGGCAGCCGGGCGACCGGCTATTTCGCCAACGGCTTCACCAATGGCGGGCACCCGGTGGCGGCGGCGGTGGCCCTGGAGGCGATCCGGATCTACGAAGAGCGCGGCATCCTCGAGCATGTGCGCACGGTGGGCCGCCGCTTCCTGGAGCGGCTCGCGGGCCTGGAAAGGAACCATGAGATCGTCGGCAACGCCCGCGGCATCGGGCTGATCGGCGCGGTGGAGCTGGTGGAACAGCGCCGGCCGCTGCAGAAATTCCATCCGTCCCGGAAAATCGCGGCCGCCGTTGTGAAAGCCGCGATCGACGAGGGCCTCATCTTGCGCGCCCTGCCCAACGACGTGGTCGCCATCTGCCCTCCCCTCATCATTACGCAGGAGCAGATCGACATGCTGTTCGACCGGCTCGAGCGCGCGCTGGAGGCCGGCAGCCGGGCAGCAGCCGGCGCATGACGCCCGGCCGGAGGCGCGCGCGGCGGCGGCTCCGCTACTGAAGGACATATTTGGATGATGCAGGCCGAACCCCATCTTGCGCCCAGATCGGCGAATTTCCGCCC